>CANHYZ010000041.1 GCA_947464885.1 Flavobacteriales bacterium | reverse complement strand
GTAAGCCAGACATTTACGATTAATGCCTTGCAATTGCCGGTTATAACCGGATCAACAACACCGGATAGCTGCGGTAATTCGGTAGGTTCTATTTCTATCAATGTTGTTAGCGGTAATGGACCACTGACCTATTTGTGGACCAATGGTTTGAATACCGAAGACCTTATCAACGTACCCGCAGGGAGCTATACGGTCGTGGTTACCGATTCGGCCCAATGCTCGAACACAGCAGTTTTCACCGTCAGCGGCCCTTCTCAAAACCCTATAAACTTTGGGTTTTATGTTACTGCGGATTGTGGTGGTGCAGGTGGTAATGTTTATTTGATTACAGGGTCACAAAACCCTATTGTGAGTTACCAGTGGTCGAATGGTTCAACCGCTCCACAATTGGTGGGTGTTCCGAGTGGCATGTATTCCGTAGTGTTGACCGATGGTAATGGTTGCACTTCATCATCGAGGGTATTTGTGCCTGCGTCACGCGCATTGAGAGTAAGTGGAGAAGCCAGATCGGCGTATTGTTCTCCGGCCAATTCAGGTGGTATTGATTTGAACGTTGATAGCGGCACTCCTGCGTATTCATTTGTTTGGAGCAATGGAGAAGTTACGGAGGATATTTCACAACTTACAGCGGGAACATATACGGTTACTGTTCGCGATGCGAACGGCTGCGAAACCTCCGGCTCGTTCGAGGTGGGTGATGGCTGTCTGTGTCCCGTAAACTTCAACGCTGAAATCTGTGGACCTACGGTGATTTGTCAAGGTGAAAGCCTCACACTCAACAGCGTGGTTACGCCGCGCACGCAAGGATTCCCGGTGACTTACAGCTGGACGCGCACGCCGGCAACCTTCACTGCGAATACGGCTTCCATAACACAAACCGGATTAACCGCCGGAACGTATACTTACACGCTGGTGGTGACCTACAGTCCCGTGTGCACAGTTACCGTGCAACATACGGTGACCGTTCGTCCGCGCCCTGTGATTGCGGTAACCAATCAGCTTACCGGTAACAATACGGCTGCCACGCAGCTGGCAGGATGCGATATTATATTGAACGCAACCGGTGGCGTTTATTATAATTGGTCGTATAACGGAGTCACCTTTCCATCGCATACTAGTCCTTTGATTGATAGTAATACAGGTATCACCACCTCTACACAACTGCGCACCTACGGCGTGGTCGGCGTCGATCAGTACGGTTGCAGCAATACCGCCACTATTCAAGTTCGTTTAACCCGATTGACTGTGACGGGATCGTATAGCACTGCGCCTACTGGGCCTAATGTGACCGTTTCGGGGAATGTGCCAACGGCATACACCAATGCGACGTATTCATGGACCGGGCCGGGCGGATTCTTTACAACTCCAAGCACGGTGGTCCGCAATTTTTCACGGATCAATCTGCTGCCTGCATTGTTGGGAACGTACACTGTAAGTGTCACTCAAAACGGATGCACGAAGACAGCGTCCTTCCAATTGAGCGGCGATGGGGTGATTACCCTTTTGCCGGCTGCGCCAACAGGAACGGCGAACTCGGTGATGCTGCCTGAAAACGAAGTAATCAATGCTGATGAACGTTTCGCGGATGCATTGGAAGATGAAGCGCTGACCTTTGAAGTATTCCCTAACCCGACTACGGATAAATTGCGTATTACGGGCGAGGCTGCTTATCCGGTCTATGCAATCGTCCGCATTTATGATTTTGCCGGACAATTGGTATTCGACAGCACACAAGGAGAGAAGCAACATTTCAATGAAGAATTGAATGTGTCGTCACTTGCACCGGGTAATTACATCGTGGTTATGGATTGCGGATCGGGCGGGATGTGGAGTGGCAGGTTTACGAAGATGTGACGCGAGCGATAGCGGAGATTTTGGCTGCTAAAACGCTGCAGCAGCCTCAATCACCAGCCACTCACCACTGACGGGATGTCGGAATTCAATGCGCTCTGCATGCAGGTGCAGTCGAGTCGACCGTCGGCCGTACAAATCATCGCCAACAATGGGGTGATTCATTCCCAAGGCATGGGCCGCATGCACGCGCAACTGGTGCGTGCGGCCCGTGAATGGGTAGAGATGCACGCGGGTGCGACCGTCTTTGCGTTCAATGACTTCCCAGCGCGTTTGAGCAGGCTTGCCGTGTTCATAGCAGACCAATTGCCGTGGGCGATCTTCGAGGTCGACGCGCAAAGGCAAATCAATGAGGCCTTCATCGGCTTCCACGATACCTTCCAGCAAGGCGACATACCGTTTTTTGACTTCCCGCTTGATGAACTGACTTTGGAGATTAATGTATATCTCGAGTGATTTTGCGGCCAACAAAAGTCCGGAGGTTGACATATCCAGTCGGTGCACAATGATCGGACCCGTAGCCTCAGGATAGCGGTCCTTTAATCTAGTAAGCACAGAGTCGTGAATTCTTTTGCCGGGTGCCGATAAAAACTCGTGCGGTTTGTGAATGACAACGAGATGCTCGTCTTCCCAAATCACGGTTAGGTCCTTTCCTTCCGCCGGATTGTTTTTCAATGGATTTTCATCCATATGGATTCCCTGCAGCATGTGTCCCAAAATGGGTTCACACTTTCCGCGGCAAGCAGGGTAGTAGTGTCCATGAATTCTGACTTCTGTCTTGGGCGATTGTCCCCACCAGAACTCGGCCAGCGCGATGGGTTCGAATTGGTTTAAGAAAGCGTATTGAAAGAGTTTCGGAGCGGCGCATTCACCGGCACCGGCAACGGGGCGGCCCTCAACAGTGCCTTTAAAAATGTCGCCAACGCTCCGCTTTTCAAGTGCTTTATTCACGAAGTGGAATTGGTCAAAGATTTCATCCTGCAGCGCTGCTGAGCGTTGCTTGCGTTCCTCCTTGAGGTTGTCGATCCCGATGCGATAATCTGCAACGACCTTTTCCAATTCGGTCAATCGCTCTTTCCAGTATTTTTTTAGTTGCTTGAGTTCGTAGTGATCGGCAATGCTTTCGTTTCCTAGCATCAACAGCTGCAGATCATGGTCCTCCATAGGGCTCTGCGCATCAAGTACTTTGCGTTTTTCACTACGGGCTTCTTTGCGCTGTTGATTGCGCTGTTTGATTGCGGCTAGTTCATTGTCGGCTTGCCTAGAGGCATCATGCAATTGTGCGAGTGCTGCTACGAAATCCGAACTATTCTCCAAGGCCATCACGCGTTGATTGATTTCTGTGATGACAGCCTCGCCTTTGCGGAAGAATCCGTCTTCAGGAAGGATGTCGAATACGGGCGGAACGAACTTCTCGTGGAGGTTCTGACCGGCTAACTTTCCCGATACAGCGCAGAGATAGCCTAATTCCCCTTGCGAGTTTTTCACCACCAGAACACCAAACATTTTTCCGATAATCTCGCCGTCATTTCCCGGCGCCATGCCAAAGTCGTGTTCCCAGGCTGTCTGTGTTTGCAGATAGTGTTGAAGCTCCCGAGCTGCAACAAGCGCGATTTCATGCGGCTCGTAATGCATAGGGTAAGCAAACTTCTCCGGAAGCGTAATGCCTTGGATGGAGGTTTGAAACAGTTGGAAATAGGAAGATGTGAGTTCGGATGGATTAGACACAGGGCAAAATGCTATTCTGGATTCAAAAATAGAGGACGCAAGCCCTTGATATAACTCACCTCATCAGGTAAGATCCTGAAGGAGTATTAACCGCAAAGTTCGCAAAGCAACACAGAGATGAATAGAATCTACTTACTCTGCATACCCTGCGAACTCAGCGGTTAGTTTAACTTCTATGAACGGAATCGCTTAAAAAACGATCCCCAGCCTTTTTGTTTCGGAGCGCTTTCGCCCTGACCGGCTGCAGTCGATGTATTCGCTTGTTCACCCTTTGGTTTATTTCCCGATCGTTCATTGTTCCTGCGATTGTCACCGCTACGGCTATTGCTATTGCGATTGTCGCTGCTGCGGCGGTTGTCGTTGTTACGATTGTCGCTGCTACGATTGTCGCCAGCGCGATTATCGCCGCTGCGACCGGCACTGTTGCGATTATCATTGCGACGATTGTCGCCGTTGCGTGTGTCGTTGTTGCGGTTCTCGCCATTGCGATTGTCCGTGCCGCGTGCTTCTGCACCTCGGTTATTACCGGGTCTTCTGTCGCCGCCTGATTTGGGTGCGCCCTGACGCTGTCCTTGACCCTGACGTTGTCCTTGTCCTTGACGTTGTCCTTGACGCTGCCCGCGACCACTGTGTTCCGGTGGTGCCGGTACGCCCTTGGTAATGTCAAATGAAGGCATGGGTAATTGTCCGCGGTCTTCACCATGAGGAATCATCACGCCCGTGAGCTTCTGAATGTCCTTGATGTAGGATACTTCCTCGGCTTCACAAAACGAAATAGCAATGCCCGATGCACCTGCGCGACCGGTGCGACCGATACGGTGCACATAAGTCTCGGGTACGTTCGGAATCTCATAATTGATTACGTGGGTAAGATCATCAACATCAATGCCTCGTGCGGCAATGTCGGTAGCTACAAGCACACGCGTCTCCTTGTTCTTGAAGTTTTTCAGAGCAAGCTGACGTGCATTCTGCGACTTGTTGCCGTGAATTGCTTCTGCAGTGATGCCTTTGCTATGAAGGTCTTTCACCACTTTGTTAGCGCCGTGTTTGGTGCGCGTAAATACTAACGCGCGCTCAATGGTGTGGTCGCTCAGTACATGCATGAGCATGTTTTTCTTTTCAGCCTTATCGAGGTAGTAGATGGACTGATTAATCTTCTCGGCCGTAGTAGCCGGTGGTGTAACTTCAACCTTCATCGGGTTGGTCAGAATGGTAGCGCTCAGCCTCTGAATCTCAGGTGGCATCGTTGCACTGAAGAAAAGCGATTGACGCTTTTGCGGAAGCTTGGCAATCACCTTTTTCACATCGTGAATGAAGCCCATGTCGAGCATGCGGTCGGCTTCGTCCAGAATGAAAATTTCCAGGTGTTTCAGATCGACAAAGCCTTGGTTCATCAAGTCGAGCAAACGACCCGGTGTTGCTATAAGCACATCAACGCCGCGCTTGAGGGCTTGTGTTTGCGGAAACTGGCCAACGCCACCAAAGATGACGAGGTTTTGTAGTTTGGTGAAATTGCCATAGGCTTTGAAGCTCTCTTCAATTTGAATGGCCAATTCACGGGTAGGAGTCAGCACCAGCGCTTGAATGACGCGTTTACCGTTTTGCGGTTGGGGCTTTTGATGTAAGAGTTGGATTACAGGTAGTGCAAAGGCAGCGGTCTTGCCGGTGCCGGTTTGCGCACAGCCCAGCAAATCACGTCCGTTGAGTACAATCGGAATGGCTTGCTCCTGTATGGGCGTTGGTTTTTCGTAGCCTTCTTTTTGCAAGGCTTTTAGTATGGGCTCTATGAGACCCAATGATTCAAAATTCATTAGAAAAAAAGTATAAATATGTTCGCGAAATGATCCGAACAATCAGGCTACGGAAATGGTCCTTCGTGGGACACCCCTGATAAGCGAAAATCAAATTCGAAGCGAATATAATACAAATCAGGTCTTTGTGTTGCGTTAATCTTTGCTTAACAGCCTTAATCCAAGATACTAACGCTGAGAATGCGATCGCCAATAGTGAGCTTGTCGACAAGCTCCAGACCCTCGACTACGTGGGCAAATATGGTATAGCGCCCTTCGAGGTGTGGAGTAGGTATGTGCGTAATGAACCACTGACAGCTCTCTGTATCCGGGCCTGCCGAGGCCATGCCAACGGTGCCTGTGCCATAACTGTGGAGCCTGAATTCGGAGCGCAGCGTATAATCAGTGCTTCCCATACCATCGCCTCGAGGACAACCGCCCTGAGCAACGAAATTGGGGATGACGCGATGAATGTATTTATCGGTATAAAACCCTTGGCGCGCGAGCTGCACGAATCCGGCGACTGTACCGGGGGCGTCCTCAACATGCAATTCGAAGACAATCTTGCCTTGGGTTGTCATGACTTCTGCCCTTTGTCTGCGGTCGATGGATTTGACGAGTTCCCAGTCAATGGGATGGTTGAAGGCAAGTATTGCCTCCTCACGTTTTTCCATTCCTAAACTGTTGATGGTCTTCACGATTTCGTTGTACGTTTCCACATCACGCGGAAGTGTAAGCTGCGGAAGTGCTGCTGTAAGCGCGGAAGTGCTTCGTTGTTTAGCTGCCTCTGTTAATTCCAGGTTCCGCATTTCAGCGGCGCACAGGGCCATCAGACCAACGTCGTTTCGGTTGAAGATGGAAAGGAGTTGATCGATATAGGCGCTGTCCCGAACAGCGTTTGGAAGGTTGTGCACTTCAATGAAAGCCTCGGTGTAGGCGTTTTGTTCGAGGATATCAACCGCGCTGATAGCGCCTTGATAGCATGCATCGGCTGCTGAAGGAAAAGCGCCCAATGCTTTGATGCGCTGCCCACGCAGAAAAGGAGTGGGTTCCCGTTGAATTTCTGAAAGCCAAGTTGCCAGTTGAGAAGTATCTCCCTGCGCCGCCAGCAATCGTAGCCCGAGCGATTGCAGCGGTATCGATTCATTCTTTAGGGCAATCCTAATGGCGTTACACTGCTCTATCGAAACGGGTTTTTGCATCAGCGCGCGCATCGCTTCTTCTTTCACGTAGCTATGTGGATGCGAGCATAGCGGTTGAATGATTGCAGAGGAAATGCTGTCCATTTTCCCTGCGGCTCTGCAGGCTGAAACGAGCACCTCGATTGGGTTTTGTGTGTTTTGAAGCTCTGCTATGACGAGCTGATTGGCGGTTTGACTGCCGACACGGGGAGCTATGGCCAGTCCTGCTGCTTTGGCAATGACATCGTTGTCATTGGTTATCCATGAGAGCAGTCGATTGGCTTGAAGGGTATCCACAAACCAGCTTCCTTTGTAGCGCGAGGTGGCGAACGCCATAGCTCTGCGGTTTATCGGTGATGATGACGCGTAGTATGCATGGATGCGATTCATGAATCGCGGATCATTCCAGCCTGATTGGTGCAGCCAGAATGCAGCTTTTGCAAGGCCGTTGATCCCGATGGAATCCGATTTTTCGAAGTTGAGAAGGGCGTTCACAGCGTCTTCCACAAACTCCGGAGTAAGCCCGGCACTATGTTGAGCTCCCGCGATTTTCCCCAGTGCTTCGGTGATGGCGTGATAGACCGCAGGTTTGGATTCATAACGCAGACTGAACGCCAGTTTTTTGATGGAAGTCGGGTTCATGATTTGTCCCAGCGCATAGGCTGCTGCTTGACGCACCTCAGGCACGGCGTCATTAAGGGCATTGTGGAGATAGTCTACCGCACGCTCATCACGCACGCTTGCCAATCCGTAGGCTGCCTCGATGCGCAATAAAGGCTGTTTGCTCTTGAGGTAGACCAGCAGCGAGTCGGTTTGACGGCGGTCGGTGAGTTCGGCCAGACGGATGAGGTCTTTATTCCGGAATTTATTCGAGGTCGGCTTATCGAGACAACCGGTGAACACTGCAACGAGTGCAATGGAAAGCACGCAGAATAGTAGACGCGTCATGAATTAATGGCTTTGTGCCTCAAAATTAAGGAAGAGAAAGGGAAGGATCAGTGCGCCAGGGGAACATCGACTTCCAAACGGAAGAAACCGAAATGCTCATCGATTTTTTCGATGTCGAACTTGACATGGTTTTCAGCGCGCTTAACAATGGTCACGAGCCCTAATCCTGCACCGCCTTGAGCACTGTATTCTTCGTTGCAAAGAATTTCAATGTAAAGCTTGCGAAGGGCAGTGGCATCGAGTTTCACGAGTGCTTCCATGCGCTCGGTGAGCGGCTTAACGGCATCGCTGAAGACGAGGTTACCGGAGAACAAGGTGTAGTGGTCGTCGAATTTGGCAACAACCAGGTAGGCATTCATGTGACCGAAACGGTCGCGTGTGCCGTGAATAGAAATGTTTTGCAGCAGTTCGATAAGCATCGCGCAGACCCGCTTCATGGTGGAACGTTTGTCACCGGATTCCATCACGGAGCTTTCAATGAGCTTTATCGTCGATTCAATCTTGGAGTTGTCAAAGTCACCAAAGTGCGAGAACAGCAACGTGCCGGCGTTGTCGGAAGCGATGACGCGGGAAACAAGGTCATGGTAAATGGCCTTCAGGGCGTCGAGTTTTTGACCCGTAATCGATGTCATACCGTTGCGCGGCGAGGTTGAATTATGGTTAGCACGATTAATGCTCATCGGGGAATAGTCAAAAACAGTCTACAAATATAAATAAATTGTAGACGAATCCAAATAATTTTCCGACAAGTTTTCGGAGCCCAAGATATATCGGACCTCACGCAGAAGTTTGCTTTTCTGCTAACGGAATAACCTTGATTTATGAACAAATCCGAAAATGGGAAAACCTCCTGAAAAGCCCAAAACAACACGAAAAATGGCCTTCAGGAGGTTTCTGACGGTTAATATCCTTGAGTTTGGCATTAACCGTTGTATGTATAAAATGTAATGTAGTTCGGTTCGAATGTGCTGAAAGTTGCGCGTTGAAGGTCGAAAGTTGTGGGGGATTTCTCCTTGCAACCATCAACTGCTTTCAGCAGTTGCCCAGCATGCGAAAACTATTCCGTGGCAGGATATACTCCCCATCTTCCGGGCGGCGAATCATGGCGTAGAATTCTTTGCACATGTAATTGATTTGACGGCGGAAGGGGCGCTTGTCGAGGTAGCTTTCCCAGGCTTCTATCGCCAGTTTTTTGGTGACATCCCAGGCGTAATTGTTAAATCCATCGGGACGGGCAAAGCTGTCGACGTACTTTTTTGCTTCAGGTAGTGTGTTCATGACTTGCATCGATTTTACGTGATTGATGACGCAAAGGATGGAAGTCAGATTGTAAGGGATTTACAATGGGGAAAATATTTTGAGGGGTAAGGGGTAAGGGGTGAGGGATGAGGGGTGAGGTGAGCCCTCATGATTTTGGTTGACAGGTTACCCACCTAAACCCCAAAGCGTGTGAATAAAGTTCTGGTTATAAATATTAAGGTAGGATTTAGTTTCGATTCACCAATGTAAGCGGAGATAGGCTCTGCTGAGGAGCAACCTGTCAAGGAATAGCATTGGTCGACTGAAAAGGCTATTAGCCGTGGGAGCCCCAAAGCGATTTGGGGTTTCTTATTGGTTAAACCCTTTTTGGTCGTTTTATGCCTCCTAAAACCTATTTCCATTTTTCTCAAAATTATGCAGTTTCAAGTTGCGTCCGTTTAGTCCATCCTCAAAGGCCTTGGGGCTGAGCCAGCCTAGACTCTCCTGTTTTCGATCACTATTATAAAAGTCAATCAACTTAGCCACTTGCCGTTGAACCGATGCGAGTGTCTTTCCCTTCACATTTGGTAATAAATGATGCTTAATGAAGCCGTTCTTTTGTTCAGCATGACCATTTTCCAGGCAATTTTCAGCTCGGCTAATTTGCATACCTAAGTCGTTGAGCAACTTCAAATAAACCCTGGAAAAATATTGCCCTCCGCCATCGGTGTGGTGGATGCAGTTCTTAAGCGAGGGCTTACCGCGAACACTCATAAACATCCGAAGCGCTTCAATGGCTTTATCGGCTTTCATATCAATAGCCAGACTCCAGCCTACTATCCGAGCGCTGTACACATCCGTTAGGCAAAACAGATAATAGCGATGCACATCAACGATTACATAGGTTAAGTCACCCACTACTACTTGATTAATCCCAATCACTTCTAAACCTTGAGTGAGGTTAGAGTAATTCCAACTTTGGATGCTCGATTGAGTCGTTACAACCCTGGTCCTTAAAGGCCTTAGCGTAAGACTCAGCTCCGCCATCTTCTGCTCAAACTGATTGATGCCAACACCAAAAATCTCCTTGATATTCAAATTGAAATACAACGAACGAGAGCCGGCACGACTATCATATTTACTGCGATAGCCCTTAACCAAATCAGGAAGTACGCTCCACTTCTCATCCTCTATCGTGATGTTAAGAAGACCTTTGTGATGAGCTTGTCGACTCACACCGACTGCTTTATACAACATACTGAATGGCAGTTTTAGCTCCAAGATGATGGG
>CANHYZ010000040.1 GCA_947464885.1 Flavobacteriales bacterium | reverse complement strand
TGTTTTCCCGACAGTGGCGGATGCGTTTGTTCGTTTTCAATCCGGCCGCTTCCGCGAAATTCAAGGCTACAGAATCTTCAATGCAAGCGGAGCTGCTGTTCTGGACGGTGCTTTCCGTCAGGAAACGGAGACGCTTCAAACATCAAATCTGCCTGCCGGCGTGTACTTCGTGACGTTTACGCAGCAGGACGGAGCCCATTTAACCAAGAAACTGGTGGTTCGTCACTAAGGTAATTCACCGCGTCAAGGTTGAAAGCTTTCACTTTTCATCCGTGGAGAGTTCCGAAAAAGCGTTTACATTTGACCCAAACCCGAAAACAATGAAATTTGAAGTTATCCAGAAAGATAAAGTCATCGTAATCGCCTCGAAGGTGGAAAAACTCGATGCCTTGCACGCTCCTGAATTGAAGAGCGAGATTGTCATGCAGAACAAGGAAGGCCACAAGAACCTGATTGTTGACCTCAGCGAAACACGCTACATTGATTCGTCGGGTTTGAGCGCTTTGCTCGTGGGCAACAGATTGTGCCGCGACACCAACGGCACCTTTGTGTTGTGTGGCTTGCAGGATGCTGTTAAGAAGCTCATTGCCATCTCTCAATTGGAGAGTGTATTGAAAATCACACCGACCCAAAACGAGGCGGTTGATTTGGTGTATATGGAAGAAGTTGAACGCGATATTTAATAAGATCTTTACGTATGAAAAAAGTTTTACTAAGCCTTTCTATTCTTGTTTCTGCATTTGCCGCTCAGGCGCAATGCACGCCTGCGGACCATGATTTCGGTGCGGAGACCTACGGTGTTTATCCTGACGTCATTACCGGATTGAACCAGGCCACTATTGATCAACCTTACGAGCAGATCATCTATGTGTTGGTTCCTGAAGATGCGGGAGCAATTGATTCGGCTTATGCCGGTGTTCCAATCAACAATATTGTTTTGGAAAACATCAGCTACGAGTACAACGGCACTATGAACGATTTCTCGGTGTTGGGATTGTCGCTGGCCTGCAACCCTTCGAATTGCATTTTTGAGGCGGGCGGTCAGTTTTGTGGCGTGGTATCAGGTACCCCAAACATGTCCGGTGAGTTTCCGGTAACCATCAACGTAACAGTTAACCTGACCTTCTTTGGTTTGCCGATTGAATTGCCTTTCAGCTTCCCAGGATATACGTTCATCGTAAACGGTCCTGCGCAAGTGGCTTCATTCGAGAATGCCATGGAAATTGGAACCGTTTCACCGAACCCTGCGAATCAGTCAGCACGCATTCCGGTAACCTTGGGCAGCAATGACCAGGTGAACTTTACCTTGGTGAACATGGTGGGTGAGCGTGTAATTTCAAAGACCTTCACCGGCAAGCGTGGTGAAAACAATTTCAACTTCGATGTGAGTGAATTGCCAGCAGGCATTTATCTCTACACCGTTCAGAGTGGCAATCAGAAAGCCACCCGTAAGTTGGTTATTCAACATTGATAATTATTTGAACGATTGATAGAACCGTCCCTTACTTTAGGGACGGTTTTTTTTATGATTTTCGAAACGACTATATTGGGCTGCGGTGCAGCTGCACCGACGGGCAAACACAGTCCATCAGCACAGGTATTGAATATACACGACAAGTTGTTTCTGGTCGATTGCGGCGAAGGCACACAGATGCAAATGCGCAAGTTCAAAGTGAAGATGCAGCGTATCAACGAAGTCTTCATCACGCACATGCATGGCGATCATTACCTTGGATTGATGGGATTCATATCGAGCATGCATTTGCTCGGACGAAAGGCAAAGCTCACCGTTTATGGTCCGGCAGAGTTGAAGGCCATAATGGAATTACAACTCAAAGCATCACAAACATTTTTGGAGTATCCATTGGAAGTAGTGGCCGTCGACACAGCTGCAAAACAATGCATCTATGACGATAAGTCGTTGCGCGTTTATTCTTTTCCCATGAAGCACCGTATTGAGTGCTGTGGTTATCTCTTTGAGGAGAAGGAACGCAAGCCGAAGATTACCAAAGAATCCATAGCACATTACGGTTTGATTCCAAGTCAGATTATTCAATTGAAGAATGGTTTGCCGGTTGTTCTGGAGAACGGATCGACGCTCGAGCCACAAACAGTATGCGAAGAGCCCGAGCCACCCAAGCGTTATGCCTATTGCTCGGATACGGCTTACAGTGAAAAGGTCATCGAAGCGATTAAGGGCTGTTCAACGGTTTATCACGAATCTACGTTTCTGGAATCGGAAGCTGAGCGCGCTAAATCGACCTTTCATAGCACAGCCAGACAAGCGGCTCAGGTAGCGAAAGCAGCGGGAGCAAAGCGACTGATTCTCGGTCACTTCAGTTCACGCTATGCAACGGAAGAACTATTTAAAGTAGAAGCCTCCGCTATTTTCAATAACGTCAGCCTGGCCAACGAGGGAATGGTGTTCACCGTCCACTAGATAAGCTCTACCTGTCGAGCTACTTTTTGAAGGATTTCAAACACGGTTTCAGCCATGACGTTCTCGCTATCGAGCGTCGGATTGATTTCGGTGAATTCCAAACAACACGTGCGTTCGTTCTGCAACAGTTCCAAAATTAAATCGGCAGCTTCACGCTCGTTGAGGCCACCTTTTACCGGCGTTCCTGTGCCGCGACTAACGGAGGGATCCATGGAGTCCACATCGAAGCTGATATAGATACGGTCGCAATGACTCAGGTATTTCAGCAACTCGCGGCTGAGCTTGGTTACGCCGGTCTTACGCACTTCATTGGTGGTAACGACTTTCACCTTGTTTTTCTTGATCAACGCGGCTTCCTGTTCTTCGAAATCGCGCAGTGTGATATAGATGAGATCACGGTATTCTATTTTGGGAGAAACATCACCAACGTTTTTGAGCATTTCCCAGAGTTCAATCACTTCGTAGTCGATGTCGTTGACTTTCTCTTCGATGTTGTCCTCATTGAGCGCCGTAGACAACGGCATGCCATGCATATTGCCACTTGGCGTTGTATAAGGGCTGTGCAAATCGGCGTGAGCGTCGATCCAAATCACACCTAGGCGTGATTCGGGGTATGCCATTTTGATACCGGCGATGGTTCCGCCTGCGCTGCTGTGATCACCGCTGATGAGGAGCGGGAATCGTCCGTCGCGCAACGTATCGCGCACTGCTGCACCAACGCGCTCGTACATCTTCAGCACACTGCGAATGTGTCGCGCATAACGGCTGCCGGGAGGCGCATGAAGGGCCTGATTATCGTTCGGGATGACGATGCTTTTGTAGTTGCGGAAAAATTTCGAACGGAAATCGAGCGCTGCAATTTTCACGGCTTCAATGCCCAAACTGGCGCCGCGTGTTCCGGCTCCCACTTCACTGGGAACTTCAATGAGTCGGATGTTTTTTTCTCGCTTGGTGGTCATGTGTCAAAGTTAACACGCAAACCGCAATCAGCTTAACAACTTATCGCGAACTTTTCCTGTATTCTATGTTGATGCACCTTACTTTCGTTGCAATCAAAATCACGTATGAAAAGAATCTTTACAGCCCTAAGTTTAGTGTTCACGTTATCGGCTTCGGCTCAAGTGCCATGCGTAAATGGTATGGCCGGAACTTACCCTTGCCGCAACATGGACCTCATGAAGTTCATGACCTTGGAAGAATGCGGATGCAATCCTACCGGTAACACCAATGATGTTTGGGGTTGGAAAAGTCCGGTGTCGGGCAAGGAGTACGCTATTCTGGGCTGCGCTGATGTGACCTCGTTTATTGATGTTACTGATCCGGTAAACCCCATTTTTATGGGTACACTCGCAACACATTCGGTCAGCAGTCTTTGGAGAGACGTGGAGTCACTCGGCAACTGGCTTTACATTGTCAGCGAAGCTGCAGGACACGGCATGCAGATTTTCGATCTGAATCAGTTGGATGGCGTTGCTAATCCGCCTGTGTTGTTTGCTGAAACCGCTCATTACCCTGGATTCTCCAATTGCCATACCGTCAACGTAGATCCTGTTTCCGGTTACGTTTATGCTTACGGTACAAATACAGTAGGTGGAGGAGAGCACATTGTTGATGTGTCCGATCCATTGAATCCGACCTATGCCGGTGGCTATGAGAACAGCGGCTACACGCACGATGGATTCGCCTGGACCTATGATGGTCCCGATGCCGACCACCAAGGACAGGAAATTGTCATCGCCTGCAACGGACGCTCAGGTAGCGATAATGATAAATTGGTATTTGTGGACGTGACGGATAAAACAGACTGTCAGCTCATTGGCGAATACGACTACAACGGACAGGCTACAATTGGTTATTTCCACCAGGGATGGATTACGAAGAACAAACGCTATTTCCTGATGAACGATGAACTGGATGAAATGGCGTTGGGCAATGATCAACAGCCATACGGTACACGCACGCACATCTTCAATATCACGGATCTTGACAACGTAACCTACGAAGGCTTCTACGAGGGCACCAGTCCTTCCATCGACCACAACCTTTATGCGTTGGATCAGTTTATTTACGAGAGCAATTACCGCAGTGGTGTGCGCGTGTTGGATGCTATTCGTGTGGCGGAAAGTCAGCTCAACGAAGTCGCGTTCTTTGACTTATATCCCGAAAACGATAACGCTCAATTCTCCGGTACGTGGAGCAATTACCCGTATTTGCCCAGTGGTATCGTGTTGGCCACCAGCATGTATGACGGCATGTTCATCGTGAAGCCTACGATTATCACTACGTCTCAAAACAGTTGGGAATTGTGCGACACGCAAGATGTGGTATTTGAAATCGACATCAATGCGAATTTGGCGTTTCCGCTAACGGTTTCATTGGAAGGTATGGAGCCTGCCACGGCGACTGCACAGACCATCACCGCACAGGGAGTTGTTCAGGTTACGTTATCTGGCATTCAAGGTGTGAATCCCGGCGACTATACTCCGAATCTGGTCCTTGCGAGCACGTTCGGTGAGGAATATGAAATCCCACTGCAGGTGAACATTTGTCCATCTATTGGAGTGGAGGATATGCCTATGCAGGTGATTTCTGTTTATCCGAATCCGGCGAATGATCAATTGCGCATTCAATTGAATACAGCGATTGAGCAGTTGGATTTAGTCGATGCCTCTGGAAGAATAGTGCGTTCGCTACCGACATTCGGTCAGCGTCAAATCACGATGGATGTGAAGTCAGTTGCTAACGGAGTTTATTCGTTGCAGGCCGGTTCACAGGCCATTCAGGTGCTCGTTCAGCACTAATTCACGAATTACTCCCACGTCACGGTAAGCTCGATGAGCTTGCCGTCGCGTTGCACTTGCACAGTGGTCGTTTGTCCTTTCTCGAATTTGCCGAGCGCTTCCATGTAGCCGTAGATGTCTTCAATGGTGAAATCACCGAGCTTCATGATGGTGTCGCCTTTGATGAGGCCGGCCTTCGCGCCCGGGCGTCCATCCTTACATCCGTCCACACGCAAACCGATGCCTGAGTAGAGGTAATCGGGCATTACGCCGAGTGTTACTTTGAAGTCTGAAGAAGATGGCGTGGCATCTTTGGTTTTGGTGAATGCGGGCTTTGCTTCATCATCCATGGCTACAATGACATGCTGAATGTAATTGGTGACAGAAGCCATTCCTTTGACATTGATCTTACCCTCGAAGTCGTCAGTAGGCTTGTGATAGTCTTCGTGCTGACCGGTAAAGAAATGAACCGCCGGAATGTCGCTCAGGTAAAAGCTGGTGTGATCGGAGGCGCCCATACCGCTTTCGCTGGTGACGATGGCCAGACTGTCGACTTGAATGCCATTGATGACGGGCATCCATGAAGGACTCGTACCAACGCCGTTGATTGCCAGCGAACGGTCCTTGTTCAATCGGCCCACCATATCCATGTTGATCATGTAAGCAATGGATGTCAGCGGAAGCGTCGGGTTTTTCGTGAAGTGATTACTTCCCAAGAGGCCTTTCTCTTCGCCGCTGAAGCCAATGAAGAGGTAGTTGTGTCCCTTTGTTCCTTTCGGATGCTTCGATAGCCAATGCGCCAGTTCCAGCATCACAGAAACCCCGCTTGCGTTGTCGTCTGCGCCATTATGGATGGCCTTTTCTCCGGTCCATAGAGAGTTCTCATCGCCCATGCCCAGGTGATCGTAGTGCGCACCGATAACAACCGTCGTTGCGGCTTTATTATCGATGTATCCGATGACGTTCTTACCGGTGATTTCCTTTACCAGAGCCATGCCCAAGGAGGCATTATCGCCTTGGTGATGCACTTGTGCCGCGCCATGGGGAACAAACGTGAACGATTGAAACCAAGAGGAATCTCCTTTGGGTTCAAGGTGAAAGCGTTGAAAATCGCGAACGATATATTCTGCTGCCTTCTGCTCACCGGCAGAACCTGTTCCGCGGCCCTCCATAAAATCATTGGCCAGCGCCGCCACGTTCAACTCCAGACGACCGGATGCGCCTTTGGGCAATTTTACTTGCTGACTCAACAGTGGAAGGGAAAACGAGCAGATCAAGGCTGCACTCAAAATAGATTTCATGGGGATGTAATTTTCGGGTTAAAAGTAAGCATGCGGAGGTATGACAGGCTCGTGACAATGCTAACCCGTGCAAATTGGTTCGAGTTTTTATTTTCGCATCTTATGAAATCTATTCTTATCGCCCTGAGTCTGGTTGGTATGACAAGCTCAGTTTGGTCACAAAACGGTTCTTCTGATGAGCCGATTCATTATCCCGATGAAAAGCATTTTGCCAATGTGCGTCAGCTCACTTTCGGGGGCAACAATGCCGAAGCGTATTGGGATGTAAAAGGAGAGCGTCTCATATTTCAAAGCGACAATAAGAACTGGACAAAGGGCTGCGATCAGATTTTTGTGCTGGATACCAAACTGGAGGCCGACAGCACTAAGCGCAAATTGATTTCTACCGGTAATGGCCGAACGACGTGTGCGTTTTTTATGCCCGACAACACGTCGGTACTTTATGCTAGCACGCACTTAGCCATGGACAGCTGTCCACCCGTTCCGGTGAAGGAGAGCGGAAAGTATGTGTGGCCTATTTACCCTGAATACGACATCTTTCAGGCAGATCTGACCGGCAAAATCATCAAGCAATACACCACGGAGATTGGTTATGATGCTGAGGCAACGGTTTCACCTGCGGGCGATAAGATCATTTTTACCAGCACCCGTTCAGGTGATTTGGATTTATGGATGATGAACATCGACGGCACAGGGCTCAAGCAAATTACGAATACGTTGGGCTATGATGGTGGTGCGGCATTCTCGGCCGACGGCAAACAGATCGTTTGGCGCGCTTCACGCCCGTCGACGCCTGAGGATATTAAGAAGTATCGCGAGTTGTTGCAGCGTGATCTTGTTGAGCCGACCAATCTTGAAATCTTCGTGGCCGATGTCGATGGTGGAAATGTTCGTCAGGTAACTAAGCTTGGCAATGCTAACTGGGCGCCTTATTTCCACCCCGACGGAAAGCGCGTGTTGTTTTGCAGCAATCACAAAAGCAATATCGGGTTTCCGTTCAATATTTTCATGATTAACGTCGACGGATCGGGCTTGGAGCAAGTCACCCACGACACTCAGTTCGATTCGTTTCTGATGTTTTCTCCTGATGGAAAAAAGGTCGCATGGTGCAGCAATCGTCACAACGGGCGCACACGCGATACGAATGTATTTGTCGCCGATTGGATCGACTGATTTCGGTAGTTGCTTGGACTTAAGATACGAGTCCGGCCATGGCAAGGCCAATCAGGATGGCCACAAACTTCATCCAGTTAAAGCTGTGTGATTCGTCGCTTTCGAAGAGAATGATGGTGGACACATGGAGTAGAATACCAATGAGTACGCCGGTAACCATCGGTGTAAATGTGGCCAGGTTTGCAACGCCGCTCACACCGAGGTAGTAGTGTGCAAAAGCTCCGAGCGGCGCCATGGATGCAAAGAGAATCATCCACAATAAGGTTTGCATCGTGCGCATGCCCATGCCAACTAATAGCGCGGTGAATACCAATGCCTCCGTTACTTTATGCAAAGAAATGCCGAGCAGGAGCGACATGCGATGATCGTGCTGATGTCCTATGTGGTCATGAGCATGTCCGGCGTGATCGTGAGCGTGCATCTCAACCACACCGCCGAAGGGCATTCCTTCGATAAAGGCGTGAATCCACAAGGAGACCATAACACTGAACAGGAAGCGAGTGCCCTGATGCTGATGCGTGTGGGCATGACCGTGTTCAACGCCGTGGGAGAAGAAATCTAGCACCACTTGCAGGAGAAAACCACCGACGACAAACCAACCAATGTTGGGTACATCGGCATGATAGAGCTCCGGGAAAAGATGTAGTAAAGTGAGGCCCAGGAGGTATGCAGCACTAAACGACAACAGGATTTTAACGCCCTTACTGGCCTGCTTCCGGGTGAGCATGAACATGCCAAAGCCGGCCATCGAGGCTAGAAACAAAACACCTGCGTAAAAGAGCGGAGATTCATTCATGATTTGCGTGCAATAATAAGGCAACGCGGTGAAATTGCGGGCTGAAATGCATCAAGGGCATAGCTGCCAAACACGTGTTCAACCGTGAATCCATTCTGCCCAAGCA
The DNA here is from genome assembly GCA_947464885.1 of Flavobacteriales bacterium. Classification (GTDB taxonomy): domain Bacteria; phylum Bacteroidota; class Bacteroidia; order Flavobacteriales_D; family Sanyastnellaceae; genus JAIBBG01. Next base: position 1,458 of record CANHYZ010000040.1, on the reverse strand, counting down.
TGGTAGTTAGGTCTTCTCGGGTGAACAGTTGCACGCGCTCGTTGAAGTGAAGCACGCGTTCACCTGTGTTGATAGCAATATCCTTCACGACACATTTTCCTTCCCGGTGTTTTTTGGTTTGAAACTCAATCCCATCAATGATGGTTGATTGTAATTCCTCCGGGTGATCGGGCAGGGGATAGGCATTGAGGTAGTCCAGTACGAAGACGCCATCGGTTTTCAGATGGCGATGCACGCACGACAAGACGCGCACATTATCCGCTTCATTGCTGAAATAACCGAAACTGGTGAAGAGATTGAACACCGCATCAAACGTTTGTGCGAGGTCAAACGTGCGCATGTCGGCGATTTCAAAGTGTTGTCCGGGAGATGCCAGTTCACGCGCCACGGCAATACTGGCCGGCGACAGGTCAACACCCACGACGTGGTAGCCCAATGCATGCAGTGTGCGCGAATGGCGCCCCTGTCCGCAGGCCAGATCCAGGATGGTTCCATCTTGGGGCAATTGCAGAAAGTCGTGTAATCGGTTGAGAAAATCACGCGCCTCGATTTCATTGCGATGGCGATACAGCATGGGGTAAAAGGGTGAGTCGAACCAAGAGGCGAACCACTCGTTTTTTGAGTCGTGATTGTCGTGCATAGTATGTAGCTGCGAAGATATGCACCTGCCCGTTGTCAAAAACTTAATACGTTTCCATAGTTTGTATACGTTTAGTGTTGCATTTTTGCATGGAAACATTTTTTCACCATGGACGATATTGCGTTAATAGCTTCAACCAAAACCCCTTCAGTGAAGTTCAGTGCCGACGGGCATCTTGAATTGAAGGGACGTTCTATTCCTGAGAATTCGCTTGATTTTTACAAGCCGCTATTGGAGTGGGTTGATAACTATTCACGACAAGCAACGGGTGAGACGACTATCCACGTTCAGTTGGAGTACTTCAATACCAGCAGCAGCAAATGCCTGCTGGATCTGTTTAAGCGATTGGAGAATATCGGCGGTAAAGTGGCCATTCATTGGTACTATGAGCAAGATGACGAGGATATGCTCGAGGCCGGTGAGGACTACGAGGCCATCGTTAATGTGCCTTTCAAAATGATTGAGGTAGAAGGCTAATTACGGCCTTTGCCGGAGATCAACGGCATACTCAGTTTTCCCAGAAAATCGAGCGCTTTGCGCAAACCGTCGAAAACCAAAAGCACGGTAAGTCCCAGGCTCATAAGCCAGATAACCAGAATATTTCCTGAAAGGGTTGAGATTCGTTTTCCAACGAGTTGTTTGCTTGGAGCGTAATAATGCGCATCAAAGAATCCTCCTTCCGGATCGAGGTAGATGGGATTCTGCTTTTGGATTAGCTCCTGGTTCGCCTCAACAATTTTCTTCAGGTCGTTTTTGTTGGTCACGAACTCTTCCAGATTCTCATTGTAGTGCTCGTCTTGTTGTTGCAGGTAAGCCGC
>CANHYZ010000039.1 GCA_947464885.1 Flavobacteriales bacterium | reverse complement strand
GATCATAGTTGCACGCACAGGGATCCACGCAACCGGCGCAGTTGAAGTCGCACGAGCCATCGTCGACACTTGCTTCGGGCGCATAGTTGCAGGCATTCGAGTTCATACAGCCGGCGACGGGAGGCATGCCGAGGTAGAGGGTTTCTATTTCGAGGTCAGTCAGTGCCCGGTTCCAGAGGCCCACTTCATCGATGCTGCCATGGAACATGAAGTTTGAGCCCAGGTCGGTGCCGCCAATGTGTAAGTCGTCGGTGTTGGTGGGCGCGCCAGGGTTGCCTGTCCATGCTTGTGTTGTTCGGAGCGCGCCATCGAAGTAGAATCGTCCGCTGTCAGCATCGACAGAGAACGTCAGCATGTGCCAGTGATTGTCGTAGACATCACCGGTATAATTGATGCCCGTGGCGCAGGCTGCGGTCGACACCACGCCGTTACAGTTGGGCGGCGCATTGAGCATATAGCCCGGCGCAAGGGTTTGTGTTGCTTCCCCACTCACACTCATGACCCATCCGTTCCAGGAAGCGTTGGCATAGTGCTGAATGATCATCCCGCCGTTATCGTCATCTTCCGTGCGCACCCAAACGGAGACGGTGAGCGGATAAGCGTTGAAGGCGGGTGAATAGGGCACCAGGATATCGGAGGAAACACCATCGAAGTGAAACGCCTGATCGGCTTGTCCCTGACGGTCGGTTGTCGCAGCTGTGTTGATCGTCGAGCCGTTATGACCATTGCCCGACGCATCGATTACATCACCGTTGAAGTTGTACCAGGCGATGAGGTTGTCGAGCGGGGCATAGGTTGGAACCTGTGCTGACAGCAGCGACACCATCAGGGTGGAAACAAACGATAGGATGTAGTGCAGTTTGCGCATGATATAATAAGTCCGGTCATGCGAAAATTACGCTGTCAATATGGTCGCTTTCAAGGGTTTGTTGAGAAGCAATCAAGAGTCGGGTGTGAATAGCGATGAAGTTATGTGGGGCCATAACAAAGGGTCATGAAAAAAGCCGCCCCCTAAATGGAAGCGGCTTTTCATGTTCAGTTTTCGAGAAAGATTATTTGACTACAAATCGTGTTACGCGATTGTCGGCTTTCAGGAAGTAATTGCCTGTGGCGAGTGTGCTGATGTCGATGGTGTTTGTTCCCTCTTGCAGTTTTCCGGAGCTCACCATGCGCCCGTCAGGGGAAGTGATGGCGAAGTTTGCGGCAGTGCCGGTCCAAACAACATATACCTCATTTGTTGCAGGCACGGGATAGATTTTCATTTCACCTTCTGAAATGTCCTCTATTGCTGCCGGAATTACTTCCAGACAATCGGATTGCGCCTCGCAGGAACCATCGGAAACAAGCAGCGCAAATGCACCATATCCGCCGTTATAGCTTAAACCTGTTGCGCCGGAAATAGGCTCGTTGGTAGAACAATCGATCCATTGGTAGCTTGTGGCATTTACCCTCGCGTGCAATGTGCCATCGGGGTCAATGGCGACAAGTGGCAACAAGTCATTCTGAACACACCGGTTTATGGTATGCAGAGATGTATTGGTTATCACCGGTTCATTCGAATCGAAGTAGATGGAGGCACTATTGGTTATTTCTGTGCCATTGGGTAAATCAGCCACTTGATTGACCGTGTAGGTAATGAACCCGTGACTTGCTTCTTCGTTCGAAAAACTATCAGCCAGCATGATGTTGTTGAATGTCCACTGCAACACACGCTCGCCATACATAGTAAACGAATAGTCGTGACTAGCAACACCGGGTGTTACGGAGAATATGTCGAGGTCGGTATCAAGCGTATCGCGAATCACCACCGTATAAGCAGGAGCTGTGCCTGTATTCTGGAAGCGGATGAGGTATTGCAATTGTTCGTTGGGCATAATGTCGTGCGTTTCTCCCACGCCGTTCGGGAAGCCCTGCTTATCGTTGGGATCGTAACTGCCCACTACTTGTCCGCAGAATGTATCAACGAAAGGTGACTCATCACCGCAAGGCAAATCATCCACAAGGCCCGGCTCCCATTCGTCATCGTCATCATCATCGCCATCGTCGTTATCGTCGTCACCATCGCCTTCACCTTCCACATCACCACAACCTTCCACGTGGTCGTTAGGGTGTGAGTTACCAGGGTGGAGCGGGTGTTGATCGGCTTGGAGAATCCAGGTGCCGCCTGTGTCAGGAAAGCTGAACGTGACAGATTCGTTTGCACCGAGTTGGATGCCATAGATTCCATAGAGCTCGCCGTCGAGGTAAACATGAACTTCGCTTGAGCATTGCATAGCCTCACCGCTATTGGTAACCGTGAAAAGCACGGTGCCTGTGGTTTCGTCGCACCAACCTTCTACATGCAGACTGGAATGATCCCAGGGTAATTGACAAGGCCCCGGCGTTACCACGGTATCCTGTGCGCATTCCGGAACCGGGTAAAGCGAAGCTTCCATGCAAACGGTTTCTTCGAGTTCCAAATCGCAGGAGAAGTTGGCTTGTATGTTCACGTTGATGCATTGCCCGGGCACGAGATCACCAATTTCGAATTGGTATGAATTGTTGCCAAGAGCTGTAAATGGAACATCAGCTGTTTCGATAATGATTCCAGAATCAAAGTCCGCGATGGCGTAGGCACCAACGAGAGGGCCTGTTGCAGTTGCGTTGTTGCATGCCTGAATCGTAATGGGCCAAGTGTGCTCTGAGCATCGGCGTATGGTGGGGCATACGATGGTAATGTCGGGCGACGGACACGCATTCTCATTGTACACCAAAAACTCGGGATCTTGCGTTATTGAACCGTTCACCACTTCGAACGATTGTTCGATGGGGCAGTTCGTTTCCCAACCGAATGACGCGGGGTCGATGCTTGCTGTGTAGATCCCATCGGGAAGTCCAAGGTTGCAAAGAAAAATATCACCGAAATAGTCGGAGATAGCCACGTAATTACCGGGATTGATTTGCATTATAGCGCCACCCACGCCGATTTGCGTGTTGCTGCACGTTTGATAATAGTCGTTGTAAATATGCGCGGCCGGCTGACAATCCGAGGCGACATAGAGAGCAGCGATTTCATCATCGCTCAATGCGCGGCTCCAAATGCCGAGGTCGTCCAAATTTCCTTTGTAATAGGACCAGGGAAAAGAACTCGTGCGATATGCTCCGATGAGCATGCTGTACCAGTTGCCTACTTGCATGGGCATGCCGGCCCAGGGCTGACTGCTCACCTGTTGGCCATCGAGGTAGAATCGCCCGCCTATGGAGTCAACCACGAACGTGCTCAGGTGCCATTGTTGATCATATAGCTCGCCATGATAGGTAAGACCGCTACCGCAATCACCATATCCTTCGATGATACCGTGACATCCACAATTGCAGGCGTCGGGGCCCCATACCATGGGTGAACCCAGGATGTAGTGTCCACCCATGGTTTCAGTGGAATCAGAGGGACCGCTTACACCTACGTTCCAGCCGTTCCACGATGCGTTCATGTATTTCGACACCAGCGTGCCCCCTCCATTGTTCATCGATGGTTTGAACCAAATGGAAATGGTAAGCGGAAGAGAATTCAGCAAATAATCTCCGGGCACTTCTATATGCGCATTCGCACCATTGAAATAATAAGCGCTATTGATGTTTCCGAATCGATCATACACCAATTGAGCGTTTACAACATCACCATGAAGCTGATGTGTTGAATAATCATTGGCATCGCCGGAAAACGGCCACCAACCTACCAAGCCGGTCGTAGAAACATAGTCGGGAATTTGTCCAAAAGCCATGATGCCTTGCAGCAAAATGATACTGACTGCAAGCAGGTTTCTGCCGCACATACGTGCACGGGAAACGTGTGTGTTAGTTGTAAGGTGTGTCATTGTAGAAGATGTTTTTAAGGTGATGAATGATTACTTAGCCCAACCACAACCATCGCTAGAAAGCAGGCACTTTCCATTATTCTTCAGGTGTTTATTGTAGGCCATGCCATGCTTTGATGCGCAAGAAGAGAATACGATGGCAACTGCTGCTAGAATTGAAATGAAACGGATAATGCTTTTCATGATGTGTTTGTTTAGGTTGGTTGGATTTGGTATGATCAACACCGTTGGTGTGTATCATTTTCAATGCGAAGGTGTAAGAAGATGAACGTCATCATGAAGCCGATTTCGTTGGCGGGCATGTTTAATGAGATTTTGAAAATGCAATCCTCATGAGCCAACGAATACTCGCTAAACACCCCCGAATGCTCAGCGGCCAATGCTATGTCTTCAATAGTCACTTGTCATTCGTCACTCGTCATTAAAAAAGCCGCCCCCTAAATGGAAGCGGCTTTTCATGTTCAGTTTTCGAGAAAGATTATTTGATCACAAGGCGTATGTTCGAGCTTTTCGTTCCCTGCGTAGCACGCACTTGATACACCCCGCTTGCCAACGACTCGCGCTCGATCACAACTGTGCCTTGTTGCTTTGACAGGGTGCGTATGCATGCTCCCGTGATGTCGTAGAGCGCAACATCGAAGGTGCCTTGCGGTAGTTCGAGGCGCGCGCCAGTGGTCATGGGGTTCGGGTAGAGGTGGAGGGTTGACCACGAATGCACGAATACTGAAGACGGTAATTCTACTTCAATCACATCGCTTATCGCGACACATCCAAACTCGTTGGTGATTTCCACTTGGTAGTTACCATTTACCGTTGCGGTAATGCTTTGAGTTGTCGCATCGACTGCGCCGTTAACCGACCACTGCCACGCCACACCGTCAATAGCAGTGAGCACAAAGTTTGCGCTGTCCACGGCGGCACTTGGCAGCGGGTTTACCGTTACCATCCAGTCTTCGCTGGTGCTGCAATTACCTTCGCCTGTGGCCGTTGCTGTAACGGTGAAGCTTTGATCTGCAGTGAACGTATCGCCGGTATTTGCGCCGTTCGACCATGTAACACTGCCGTTACTTTCAGCTTCGTAGTTCAGCTCTTCACCTTCGCATACCGTAGCGTTGAGCGGTAAATCCAGTTCCGGAATTTCATGCACGATAACCGTTACTTCATGATTCTCCCCTGGCGAACACAACACGTTTTTCGTGTTGAGTTCAAGGGTGTAGGTTCCAACTTCCGCGGGATACTGCAGCGTATCTGCACTGCCTATCACCACGTTGTTCAGCTGCCATTCATAGGCGTCGACATAAGGTTGTGTGGCATCGAAAATCAAACTTTCGCCATCACAGATTTCAGCATCACCCACCATCGGTGTAAATGAGTTGCAATCGAAAATCACGTGATACGTTTCGTTGGTGGTGATGGGAGGATTCTGTTCGAAGTAGATGAACGCTTGTGCGTTGAGTTCGGTGTTGACATCCAGTCCGTGTTTTGCCTGCATCTGGAAGAACACATACCCTTGTGAGCCGTCGGGATCGCTGGCGCTGTCGGGCAGGAAGATGTCTTCGAAACTGAAGATGAGCAAGTCGGTTGCTGAGACGCCTTCCGGTAATTCATGTTCCAGCGAATCATACAGACTGAAGTCGATGTCGCCGCCATCGTGCAAGCACAGCACTTGCATATCCGCAGCGCGCGCCAGCGGTTCGATGGTGCTCAAATCCCATACGGAAGCATCGATCGGAATGTAGATGTCAATGTCTTCGGCGGGCAATGTTCCCGTGTTCTGGAAGCGCACGCGGAACTCTACCATCTCGTCTTCGCGCACAAAATGTTCAATCGTATAACCTTCGTTTTCCGGGCTTGGCAGATGACTAAGCGTTTCAGGGAATCCTGTTAGGTCATTCGGGTCGTAAGCACAAGCCACAACAGGCGAAACATTCCAGGTTTCATCAAAGATTATGTTGCCTTGCGGATCGAGCAGGGTAAGTTCCAGTGAGAAGTTGAATACCGCGTTGAGGTATTCGACACCGGGACCGGGTACGAAGTAAGAAAGCAGTTCGTATTCACCCGGCAGGAAATCCGCTATGTTCCACAACGCATAACCGGGGCCTGTTTCAACAGGAGGGGTTGTGAAATAGCTGCTCGCATTCGGTGTAAAGAGCGGATCGCACGTGAGCGTCATAAAACCACTCACGGTTTGCGAGCCGATGTTTTCCAAGTACACGCCTGACTCGTATCCATCAGTGCAATGGAGAATTTCCCAGAAGCCCGTGAACGGACCGGCAGCTACGATGGCTTCACCGGGGATGACTTGCAAGCCGAAAGAGATAGTTGCTATTGAGTTGGGGCAAGGTGCAGGGTTACCGGCCTGATCAATACAGCTATTACCTACCGCTACTATTCCGGATGCTTCTGTAGTGCTCACCCAGTTATCCGTCGTGTTCAATACGGTGAACTGATAGCCACCCTGAGGCACGGCCACAAACGCGTTGCCGTTGCCATTGGTCCACAGCAAACCGTTGATGTCGTTGCCGACCACCGGCCAGTTCGATAGGCCGGGCTCGTTGCTCTCGTGTTCACCGTTGCCGTTGAGGTCGTTGTAGACAAACACGCTCGCGGTGTACAGACATCCTTCGTTCTGGTTCGCTTGCGGGTTGTAGTTGAAGGCGGAAGGATCGGTGCAACCGGGGATGGTTTGTGTGAAGTTGCCATACAGCAGCGCTACTTCTTCAGCGGTGAGGGCACGGTTCCAGATGCCGATATCGTCGAGTTTGCCGGCATAATGGGCTGTCAGAGGGCTTGGATTGTTTCCATCGCGCCCAAATGCTACAATCCCATCTGGAACATAATAAAGGTTACCGCTGATGGCGTAAGAGTCTACAAGTGCTCCATCCAAATAGAGATTAGAAACAGCCCCGTTGAACGTGCTTGTGAGTAAGTGCCAGTTGTTATCATTAACGCCCGATGGGGTTCTAGTATCTGAACCAATTATCTCACCGTTATTGTCGTGATGTGTAATTACCTGAATCGAAGTCGATAGAGTGTCATACCATGCAACATATCCGTAAAAGCGAGAGCGCATAAGAGGTCCCAATAAATTATTTCCACTGTACGCGCCATCAGCATCGATTTTAAACCATACCGATAGTGTAATTTCTTCAGAGGGTAATAGCGCAATAGAATCAGAGCTCACAGAAATGTATTCATCAGAGCCATTTAGCTCATAAGCACTTTCCGCATTCCCAAACCGATCCTCCGCCAACGCAGCGCCATTCACGACGCCGTTGTTTCCATTCCCACTCTCATCAGTCGCGTTGCCGCAGAAAGGCCAGTAGCCCACGAGGCCGTTTTGGAGGGCGGGGTCTAAGGTTGGGCAGTCATTAGCGCATGAGTTTACGGTGACATGAACACTATCAGTACATATATTTCCTAACTGGTCCGTAATGGTGCAGTAGTAGGTTGCGGATTCAAGAGGTGAGATATAGATGGCAGCAGTTGTATCTCCGGTTGACCACGCATAAGACACATTATTTGATTTGATACAACGAACGGAATGCCCCCAATTTTTATAGAACACATTACTTGCTGCATACGTAGCATCGTAGGAAAGAGACATCAGATATGCTTCTTCAGCGCCTGCTTCTGTTGATGACCAGAAGCGAGCGAGATAGGATTGATATAGGAACTCGGTTTCATTTCGAACACCACCGGGCAACGCTGTAAACTGGCTGCTATTCGATGCTCCAGAATTTTCGTACCAATTTGTTGTTCCCGCCTCCTTTAATGCGCCGCCTGCTGTTTCACTAAAATTGCAAGAAGAACAACCGGCATTAGCCGAGGGGTCAATAAACACTGTGAGCATGCCAAAGTCGCTATTGGAAGGTATTTCGTAGCCCTCAGGAGCAAGTCCTCGTGGGTCATTTACGGCATACCAATTATAGATTTTTCCATAAGTAGCGGCATAGGTTGCGCTGTCATTATTGTACCAGCACCAAGCGCCGGTTGTGAGCAAGGCCCATTCATTAAAGTCGGTGACCTGCGGAATAACATCCCCATTCCGATAGTGAGATACATCCAGGTTTTTCTGCATCCATGTGCGATCACCAATTCCGATGGTTGGATAGAAGTTTCCGTCCACATCAGTTATTCCCTCGCCAGAGTTAGCATCATTCGAGGATAGGGCAACGCTCAGCGTCAAAGACGTGCCACCGCACAATGTGGTATCGCCCTGCATAATTGAAGCAGCGCAAGCAGTTGGTGGAGAAGTTGAGCCATAATAATTTGCAACTTCTTCAGCGTTGAGGGCGCGGTTCCAAAGCGCTGCGTCATCTATTTGACCAAGGAAAGGATACATGCCACCCGAGGTTAATCCGAGAAGACATTCTGCATCGAAATATGGAATTGCACTGTCAAAGCCGGTAGTTTGTGAAACCGCTAAACCTCCGTTGATATAAACTGAGATGGTGTCCTGTTGATATACAGCAATAATGTTTTTCCAGCCGCCAACGCTCAAATCAGATGACAGAGCTTCAACATAAAAGGAATTCCCGTCATACGCCCTGATTCCGTTCGAATTATAACCTAGCAAAAGTGGTTTACCCGCAGCAGTTAATATATGCATGAAGTCATCACTTACTACTTCGTTATACCAAATGGAATAAGTCATTTCTCCGCTAGCGAATGTTCCAGCAGCAGGGGCTGGCAGTATAATACCATTGCCTACTGTAGATACGCTATAAGCGCTATTGGCATTTCCAAAGCGATCGGATGTCAGAGTCGGAAGATTGTCATATACCAATTGTCCATTCAACCCATTCCCACTCTCATCATTCGCGTTGCCGCAGAAGGGCCAGTAGCCGACGAGGCCTTGTTGGAGGTTCGCCGGGAGAGGATTGCACGTCAACGCGGGCGCATCGGGAGCAACCTCCAGCTTCCACAAATCATTCATCACACCACCCACAGATCCCGTTCCGCCGAATAACCAGAACTTGCCGTTGTCGGATACGCATCCTGTCGCAGCTTCTTTATTGCTTGGATAGTTAGGAAATGCAGAAGGGCCTTGTTCAATGTAAAATCCGGTATCTCCCGGGAATGTGCTTCCCCCCATCCACGTCCACTCTCCGGTACTGAGACTGTAACGCCACAAATCGTTGATGTAATAATTTGTATACCCACCAAATAACCAGAGGTAGTTGTTTTGGGCGAAGGAAACTGCCTGCAGGCGACCAGCAGGAATATTGTTGACAGAGGGAACGCCTAGTTCACCAGATACCCCGGGATGATTGCCCACACTTGTGCCCGAAATCCAGGTCCATGTATTTGTTGTAACGTCGTATTGCCAAAGGTCGTTCAGTTGTTCTGTAGTAATTGCGGCAGAGCCACCAAACAGAAAGAGCATTGAATTATTTTCCGATGCCCATTGACAAGAGCCTGCACGAGCTCCCGGCTGATTGGTTGCGCTCGGTATATTTTGCGACCCATAATTACCTTGCACATCTGCAGTCATACTCCCACTGAGATACACCCATTGATTGTCTTGTATTGAATATTTCCAAAGGTCATTGAGATAGCCTATCGATAATGAACTCAAACCACTGCCACCAAATAAGTACAGATCATTGTCGAGTAACCAAAACGCACACTCATGTCTTGAGCCGGGAGAGTTTGAACTAGCCGGAACACCTAGCTCCCCATACATACCGTATGAATTTGTTTCTGATGAACCACTCACCCAAGTCCACAAACCCGTTTGAACCGAGTACATCCAAAGGTCATTGAGTTCACCATAACCCGTCGTTGCGCCATAGCCCAAACCACCAAAAAGCCAAAGATTACCATTATTGTCCACCCAAGAGGCCGCTTGCTGACGCGCGCCGGGGCGACTCATTGCATCGCTTATACCCTGCATGCCATAAATGCCATATGCGTTAGCTTCTTGGGAACCACTTACGAAAGTCCATTGCTGAGCCAGCGTGTCGTACGCCCATAAGTCAGCATAGAAAAATCCTTCCTCAAAGTTGTTTCCACCGAAAACATAGACTTTTCCGTCGTTCCCACTCCACATAGCAGAGCCCTGCCTTCCGCCGGGATCATCCAAATAATTCGGTAGTACGTTTGGTGTATTCCCTCCGGTGAGCCACGTCCACTGCTGTGCATGCGCACCGCTCACAAGGAGAAGTAGTAGGGAAGTGAAAACTGTAAAAACGTGTTTCATGATGATTCGTTTTGTTCTAGGTTAATCTTATCGTTTGCGCAAATCTTGCGATACATAAGCATTCGGGCATAGGTCGTTCGCGCAATCGGGCGTGTTTGGTTAGTAAACGTAAAAATAGTGGCGAATGGCGAGTGGCGAATATGCGGCAGGGCCGGAATGGTTAATTGGGGGTGGTTAGGTGGTCAGCGAGACCCATCCCCAACCCTTCCCAAAGGGAAGGGAGGCTCCTTCTCGCTGGGTGTTTTTTTCGGAAGT
>CANHYZ010000038.1 GCA_947464885.1 Flavobacteriales bacterium | reverse complement strand
GGATATACCTTCACACAGCCGGTAAGTCTTTCCCCTGATCTCGATTACTACACGCCTAACGAGGGAGTGGAGAATCTTTCTTCGGTCAGCTACCTGAGCTCAAGCAGCGATACAACCGGGAATATTTTGAAATACCGTATGCAGCACCTGGTGCGTGCAGACATCGCTTGGCGAAGAGGCAATATCACCGCGGGTTTCAGCGCGCGATACAACAGCCACATGCAAAACATCGATAAGATTTTCACCGATCTTGAAACGGTTCCTTCATCCGGATTTAATCCGGGACTTACGCAGTGGCGCGCTGAGCATACGACCGGTGATGTGGTGTTTGACTGCAGGTTGGGTTATACCCTGATGGGCAAACATCGCCTTGCCGTTGTGGTCAACAACTTGCTGAATCGCGAGTATGCCATCCGTCCGTTGGCCATTGAACAGCCCAGACTCGTGATGCTCCAATACACACTTACGCTATAGTTTTGTTTCATGAAGATTGTAGCCATCATTCCGGCCCGTTATGCAAGCACGCGTTTTCCCGGAAAGCCGCTTGTTGACATTGCCGGCAAGAGTATGATTCAGCGTGTCGTAGAGCGCGTTTCAGCATGCAAAGGACTCATAGCCGTGCTAGTGGCTACCGACGATGAGCGCATTCGTGCACATGTTGAGTCGTTGGGATATCGTGCTATCATGACCGGTGCGCATCACGTGAGTGGCACCGATCGCTGCAGGGAGGCTTTGCATCTAAGCGGAATCGACGCTGATGCAGTAATCAACATTCAAGGCGATGAACCGTTTGTTGAGCCCGCACAGATTGAGCAGCTCATAGAGCTTATCGCACGTCCCGGGGCAGCCATTGCCACGTTGGCTAAACCCATAACAAGTGCGGCACTACTAACAGACCCCTCCAAGGTAAAAGTGGTGTTGAGCAAATCAGGAGCTGCACTTTATTTCAGCAGACAGCCCATTCCCTATCGCAGGGATATTCCGATAGCCGATTGGTTAAACGGACAGACCTATTACAAGCATCTCGGATTGTATGCCTTTCGATCAGCAGTGTTGAATGAGGTGTGTTCACTCGCTCCTTCGCCGCTTGAGCTAGCTGAGTCGCTCGAACAACTGCGCTGGCTGGAAAACGGTTATGCCATCCACGTCGGCATTACGACCATTGAAACGCCCGCAATTGATACGCCTGAGGATTTACAGGCGGTTCTCCCAATGTATTTTCCCGGATTCATCACGTGATCCCAAAAGGAGATTTCGATAGTATCCACGCATAGCATCTTCATTCAATCGCTCTTGGATAATTGACCGATTTTTCTTTTGCTCTTCGGCGGGAAGTGTTAGCGCTAACGCTTCGGCAGAAAGATCATGCTCGACACTAAACACATGCAATCCCCAAGAGCGAAATGTTTTCAGCAGAGGATTCGCTTCACGCAAGAAGACCTTAGTTCCAAAATAAAACAAGGCTATCAAGTTGGCAAATGCTTGTTGGCGTAAATGGCCCATCACAGCAAAACCGGTTGAAGACAATCGCTCGAAATAGACCTGTTTGCTCACCATGGTTGTTTGCAATTCCAGCTGAGTAGTATCGAAAATAGTATAGGCCACTTCGGGCATTACATCCAGGTACTTTCGTGAACCGTATGCAATGGGCATAAACACCTGATTCTCGATCTGCATTGATCTAAGCAAGCGCAACATCTCAATGTGATTATTCGAAGGGTCACCGGAGTTTCCAATTTGGATAGTTGTGTTCTTTGGTAAATCAGGAGCGGACGCGAAATCCTCTATACCACTGAACGAGAGTGGAATTTGCACCACCTTGCCACTAAGGAATTTCCTCACCAAAGCAACATCACGTTCTACGAGTGTTGCACCGTGTGTTACCTTTCGCATTGCCGAGTAAAAGTACCGATGATCCTTGGCACCCCAGCGCACCCGATTCTTCCAATGGCGATACATCTTTCGCATTTGATTGAACCAGCTCACTTGATACAACTCAGCAGCAAATCCATCATACAGTTTATTCCAGAAAAACGGCAAGGAGTAGAGATCAGCACCCCAGATTACCCAAACGATTGCAACATCCTTTCGCTGAATCCGATTGACCAATTCAGCGGCATATTTATCAAAATAATTGATGATGACCTGTCGGTAATCGCCGCGATTAATTTTCTCGGCCCAGCGGTCAAAAGTTTCATCTGATATGTCGCTTAGCGTAAAGCGGGGATGAATCAAGTTATTGGTAGGATTGCCGAAACCTAGAAATGTATCATCAGATTCCGGCGCATAAAAGATGCATTTTTCGACGTACCAATTAGATTGATTTACATCGTGCATAATATGCAGGTTCGGCTTCATACTAGTGGAAGAAGGAGTTCACTGCATCAATAACCAGACGTGATTCATCATCCATCATGTCCACAAACAATGGCAAGCGCAATAGGGTATCCATGTATCGGTCTGACTCAGGCATTTCAGCGCCGCGATGCTTGTCGCCGTAGTATGGCGACTTGTGAAGCGATAAGTAGTGAAACACCGGAAACGCTCCTTTGGCTTTCAAGTGGTCGATGAGCTCTGTGCGCTGCTTCAGATCTTCTGTGAGCACGTAGAACATGTGCCCATTATTTGTGGCGAAATCCGGAATGACGGGCGTCCTCAACTTCCCTTGTTGTTGCAACGCATCCAACCCACTGCGATAGGCGTTCCAAAGTTCTTTTCGGCGGTTTTGAATGCGCTCAAGATTTTCGAGTTGCGCGTAGAGAAATGCAGCAACGATTTCTGAGGGCAGAAACGATGAGCCTACATCAACCCATCCATATTTATCGACCTCACCGCGGAAGAAAGCCGAGCGGTTGGTACCTTTTTCACGAATGATTTCGGCGCGACCGGCGTATAGTTCAGTATTAATCGATAGCAGCCCGCCTTCTCCACACTGAATATTCTTTGTCTCGTGAAATGAAAATGCTGCCATTTCACCTAAAGTGCCCAATGGTTTGCCCTTGTAGTAGCTGTCAATAGCCTGAGCGGCGTCCTCAATAACAATGACTCCGTGCTTTTTCGCAATGGCATTTACTGTATCCATATCACAAGCAACACCGGCATAATGCACGACAACAATCGCTTTTGTGCGCGGCGTTATGAGTGATTCGATTTTCAGTTCATCGATACCCGGATGATCTGTTCTGCTATCTGCAAACACGATGTGTGCACCGCGCAATACAAAAGCATTCGCAGTGCTTACGAACGTGTACGATGGCACAATGACCTCATCCCCCGGCTGAATGTTGGCCAATATCGCAGTCATCTCAAGCGCATCAGTGCAGGAGGTAGTCAGGAGCGCCTTGTGCATCCCGAAATGTTGTTCGAAGAACGTATGGCACTTTTTCGTGAACATGCCATCACCCGAGATTTTACCCGAACGCACCGCCTCTTCGATATAAGCGGTTTCCTTTCCTGTCAGGTGTGGTTTATTAAAGGGAATCATTATGCCTTTTTGTATCGAGCCGGAATACCCAAATAAAGACCCGGCTCGGTTAAATTTTCAGTTACTACCGCACCGGCTCCTGTTCTGACAAAATCCACCAAGTGAAGATTATCAATCACACAAGTGCCGATGCCCAAACTTACGCAATTCCCCACACTCACAAAACCGGCGACCTTCACGCCGGGTGAAATAAAGGAATGAGCACCGATAACACTGTCGTGAGCGATCACTACACCAGCATTAAGCAAGACGTTATCTTGCAGATGCACTTTCATATCTATTACACAACCCGGATATACAATTACACCTTGACCTAGAATAGCGGAGGGGTCGACATACGCTGAAGAGTGTATCAAGCGACCAAACGGGGCAACCTTTTTAAGCTCGTTAAAAATGCGCATTCGCTCATTAAAGTGCTTATATCCTATGGCTAATAGCAACTCATCAAACTCTCCGTTTCCAAAATCAGACTCAACGTCTTCTATCTTGCCCAAAACAGGAATTCCATTACATAAGTGCCCTTTCCCGGCAAAATCATCATAGAATCCAACGACTTGATATTGCTTATCGGACGTGGCATGCCACGCAATTTGTTGACCCAAATCTCCAGAACCGATAATTGCTAATTTTTTCATTGTCTGTTTAGAAAATTTTTTGCATTCGGACCTTCATTAAACAATAGGTCTAAAACCGTTACATTGTGGTTGAAAGGTTCAAACAGTTGCGAATATGTCGGATAACCGGAATACTCCATCCATTCGACTTGAATCGATGCTTTTTCGAATTCACTTACATCTAGGTAACTCTTTGCAGCAGGTCCTGAGATGTAGTGAGTTCCGTTCAGTTTCTTGACAGCATCTATTAAACGTTCGTTCTTATCGCCAGTTAAATCGAGCACTCTCGAATCAATAATCTCCGTGTTTATTTCCAGAATACTATTGATTTTATCTAGGAAGTGCCGATTTATTTCTGATAAATTCTCAGTGTCAATTGAGGTATAAAGCATTTTAAACTCATTTTCAAAATGACGGAAATAGGGCGCCCTGGCATAATTACCCGCGAGCGCATTCCAATGCTTTATGTTCCAATTGGATTTTGACACATAGGTATCGCAGATTTTTTGGTTCAGACTCTGTTGTGAAACAGGTATCGTTAGCCACTGCATGCCCGTTGGTGTTTTTATCATGTTTCGATTACGCCAATCGTTTTTGGTGTACTGCACCTCATCGTAGATAACAAACACGTCTGCTTTTCGAATAATATCAAAATACCCCTTCCAGGGGATGTAGTTGGATTGAAGTATTGCAACCTTTGTCATTTCCATTCACAAATTAATTGTGGATCCTGAATACTCAGGAAATCGAACACATACCTCCCCCAAAAAACCCCATAATGATTATATACGTATCACTCATTGGTATGTCTAACGAATTTCCTCAATATTGACTATATCCATAGAAAACTGCTTGTCCAACCAGCACGCAGTGCCGGCATCATGCCATGGTTTCGCCAATTGGTTCTGGAGAAAATTGTATTCCCATGCCAACGGGGTGTCTATGTATTTCACCCATATACGAAAGCGTGCGTCCTTGAAACTGTGATGCGTTTTACCAATCCAAAAAGCAGTAAAATCGCGGAAACCGCGCTGTAGGTTATCATCTCTCAAACGAGTGCCATTAACGCGAAAAGCCCAGCGCGTCCATATCGGGCCCACTTGATATTCTCCCGGCATACCTGAATATTCCGTGATAGGTAGCCAGATGTTTTGATTTCCCTGCGGATCGATATACTCCACTGCGATTACATGGTTATAACCTTGGAAATGTGCATCGAGAAAAACATTGTGGCCTTTTATACCCCAAAACACTTTGCTCACATCACGAATAGGTTGAGTGTACATCTGAATGCTGCGCTCAATTCCCGTCTTATCCCAGCCAATATGTTGTTTCAATGCATTGACTGCATAAGAATTATATGTTGAATTGAGTTGCAACATCAACAACAGGAAAATCCCAATAGCAATAAAACGAACGCGTAAAGTTCCAAGCGTAAGTGTTTGTGTAAGTTTAATGGCGTCACTATCGGTCGGCAAGAGCGGAGGCGTGTATCCGCAGTTATCATCTGTGCAGCGATTGGTTATACGGCTATCAGCAATGGCACGATAACACGCAGCGGCAAGTTGTTTAGGGCCGGGTATTTGCATGAGCCAACCAAGCCAGAAAAAGAGAGGAATCTTGGTCAGCACCTGTGCGTAAGAGTTCACACCCTTGTATAGTTTGCCGGATGCCGATACTACATAAATATCCTTCAGAAGGACATCCAAATCAATTCCCTGAACAGCTTGCAGTTCGGCTCCTCCGCGCTGCAAGGCCATAAAGCGAATTGCCCCATGAATATCGAAAGACTCGAGAACGATAACAGTTCTCACACATAACGGGCAGTCACCATCGTACAGAAAAGTGTAACGCGGTTGCTTGCATCTTAGCTTTTGGCCACACCATTTCCAGAAATAATGGGGAACAACGAGAAGATACATGGCAACATACCCCAATGCAAACCATGGAATAGGGTATTCGAATAAGATAGAAAAATGCAACCCAGCGCCTAGAATAAAAACCGGCCAGCGCCAGCGTTTACGGAAAAAAACGAAGATGAAAATTGTCTCAAAAAAAATCGAGAGGAATGATAATGCTACACAGAGCCATTTTATGTTTAGAATAAACGAATTGTCGAAGTTGACCGCAAAAGGGATTGAACATGGCAACCAGAATGCCAAGCCTGACTGCCAAATGTGAGACATTGATTTGTAGAAAATCGAGTCGAAATAAACCAAGCCTATTCCGGAAAAAACAACGGCATAATAGGCCAACACAGGCACATTCCTATTCGTTATGTGCCGATATCGTGTGCTCGAATACTTCAGTCGCTTCCAAATCGAATCAACGGAAATTACTTGCGACACTGGAAGGAAAATCACCAGAAAATTCACGATAAGATAAACATGAAACATGTGGTATTCGAAGAGCGATGTGAGCCCCATGAAATGCACAGTTAAGATATAACTTATAATAGCTGCCAAACGCGTAAAGATGCCTACCACAAGACACCCGATAATAAGCAGCCAAAAGACAAGAATGTAACTCGGGTCTATATCTGCTGGTTGAATAAAAGGGACCGTATCATACATCAAGTGCCTGAATTCAAACAGCTGAAGTACCTCCATGAAGAAATTCAGGAAAAAGGCAATACGAAAAATGGCCAGTCCTGTTGCATCGACCTGTTTAGTGTACAAACGATCGGACCACCGATTAAAAAAACTGACCATGCCCTATCAGACGTTTTTAGTTATTCCGGCAGAGGACGCCCATTGCAATTGCGGACGTATCATGCCATTGATTTTGCCAAGGAATCCATTGTCGCGCGCTTGATCTTTTATTTCAAACGATACCATACTCCGCTGAGCAAACAACTTGCTCATGCTCGGTGTATGGAAATAAATATCCATTTGGTACAAATCATCGTTAAGGAAGTTACCGGGAATGACACACGTAAAAACGGTCGGCATGCCCGGTGGGCTATGAAGCTTGCCTCCTGAACCGAACACAACTTCTTCTTTGGCTGTTTTCAAATCGAACCCGACCGAAAGATGGTGATCCTTGGTATGATTGATCAAGGTGATTTTCAACCGCACATCCGAAGAGATATCGATGATGTCTGTTGGGTTTTCCGAGCTGCCGTTCTCAACCGCTGCCTCCACGATAGTGAGATGCTCGTTACCTAACCTTTTGATTTCAGTAGATTGTACAACGCGCCTTGCAAGCAAATCACGCGAAACATACTCCCGCACTACATCGAGCGTTGGGCCTTGCATGGCGAGCCTTCCCATGTCGAGATAAATTCCCTGATTGCAAAGCGTTTCAACAGCAGTAAGATTGTGGCTTACAAACAGAACGGTGCGGCCTTCAGAAGTGCTCACCTGGTTCATTTTACCCAAACATTTTTTCTGGAACTCCGCATCGCCTACCGCCAGAACTTCATCCACAATAAGAATTTCAGGTTCGAGGTGAGCAGCCACTGCAAAAGCAAGGCGTACATACATACCCGAAGAATAGCGCTTCACCGGCGTATCGATATACCGCTCAACTCCTGAAAACTCAATGATTTCATCGAGCTTAGCGTTGATTTCATGACGGCGCATACCCAATATTGAACCGTTGAGGAAGATGTTCTCACGACCGCTCAATTCGGGGTGAAAGCCTGTGCCTACCTCCAGTAAGCTGGCCACACGACCGCGCACCTTCACTGTGCCCGATGTAGGACTTGTGATTCGGCTTAGCACCTTTAGCAAGGTACTTTTACCGGCACCATTGCGTCCAATGATACCCACCGAATCGCCCTGATTAATAGTGAAGTTAATGTCATGCAAGCTATACACCACGTCCTGCTTACCACCGGCCTCGCGGTTGTTTTGCTTGCCGATAACCATATATGGATCTTCCTTTCCGCGCACCTTAGCCAACCACCGTTGGAAGTCATGCGAGAGATTGCCGGTTCCAATCGAACCCAGTCGATAGAGTTTGGAAAGATGCGATACTTCAATGGCTTTTGACATAGCGTGGGGCGTTATACAGTATCGATGAAGTTACGTTCTACTTTATTGAATACGATGATGGCAACAAACATTAACACCACGGTAACCGTTACTGCATAACCGAAATACCACCACTCAAAAAATCCGGTGCCAAACAATCCCTTTCGTACTCCTTCGAAAATGGGGGCAAGGGGGTTCCACTGTAAAAAATTGCCGGCGATACTGCGAACGCGCTCGCTGTCGAGTGGGTAAACCACAGGAGTTGCGTACATCAGAAGTTGTACTCCGAACGCGACGAGAAAAGCCAAATCGCGATACTTCGTAGTGAGCGAACTGATTATCATACCCAGGCTCAACCCGAGGAGCGCCATAAGCAACAAAAACACCGGCAACATGAACAAGAATGACGTGGTGTACAGCTGAAAAACATCGGCTTTGAAATAGACATAATAGAGCAACACCAGTACAAATAGAACAGACTGAAGTGCAAACTTGATGAGGTTGCTAACGATAATACTCAACGGGATAATAAGACGTGGGAAATAAACCTTTCCGAAAACACCGGCATTGTCCTTAAACACCGTGCTTGTCTTCACCAGACAGTCGGAGAAATAGGTCCAGATAACAACACCGCTCAGGTAGAACAGCGGCTGCGGAATGCCTCCTGTTGGAATCTGGGCAATAGCACCGAAAATGACCATGAAGGTGAGCGTAGTGAGCATGGGTTGAATGAAAAACCAAACCGGCCCCAGGAGCGTTTGCTTATACTGAGCAACAAAGTTTCGAAAAACCAAAATCCACAACAAATCGCGGTAATTCCACGCCTCCTTCAGGCGAAGATTGAATAACGGATAATCGGACTCAATTACAACATCCCACTGCTCCTGACTTTCTGCGTTGGCTGACATCTTGGTTTAATTAAGGAAAAGCGCTTTGCGACAAATGTACTAAAAGCAGTGGGATGACATAGCGATGGGCCTTCCAATTCTCTGAGATTCAACATTCGGTCATTCAAAGCCCCTTGTTTAAAACTCAAGAAAGGGTCATTTCACATGGAGAGAAGTAAATTTTACATTCGTCACAATGGTCTCGTATCTCGATCTCATTCTGCTCATCCCCATCGGACTGGCCATTTGGCGTGGCTGGCGCAACGGCTTTGTGATGGAAGTCTTCTCCATGCTGGCCTTGTTTGTCGGACTGTATGCCGGGGTGCATCTCAGCGACTGGATGTCGACTTTCTTGCGCGAGAAATTCGAAATGGGGGGTGAAAACCTACCCATTGTATCCTTCATCGTGGTGCTAGTTCTGGTTTTCGTGGGGTTGTTTTTCCTGGGAAAACTCATCACAAAAACGGTAAGTGCCGGCGGTGCCGAGCGCTGGAATCAAATCGGCGGTGCTTTCTTCTCGCTTTCCAAGACGCTGCTTTTCCTGAGTATCCTCTTCGTGCTGTTCAATGCTTTGGATCGCAAATACGGGTGGTTACCCCACCAACAGAAGCAGCATTCGTACTTCTATGAGCCCATCTATAACTTCTCGTTATTCTTGCTCCCATCCATGGAAACGAGTGATTTCTACAAGAAACTCGAGGAAAAACAGCTCGCACCACTCATCATAAGCGAAGACACTACGGCCAAGGGTTCTGCCCTTCCCGCTGCCAACTGATTTTCGTCGTACCCTCATTATTCAATTCCAACCAACCTTTACGGGACTGAGTTGTTCTTGAGGCATGATCGGCGTAGAATTCCACACATACATACCGGAAGAAGACAAGCGCACGCCGTTTGACCGCTTGCTGCCCCTTTTCGTCGAGTTGCTCAATTATACCAATGGCGACCCGGGGGAAGCTTTAGATTTTATGGAAGAAATCGATCGCCAACGGCCCCTGTTTAGCGACACCTACACGCGCGATGATTTCGAGCAGGAACTCAAGCGCAAGGGATACCTGCGCGAGCAGTATCAGCGTGGACAAGGACAGGGAAAGGGTCAGGGTTCCGGACTCACAGCCAAAAGCGAACAGGCCATGCGACAGCGCAACCTGGATCAGCTGTTTGGTAAAATGAAAAAAGCGCAAAGCGGAAAACACCGGACCAAGAAGTCCGGTGTCGGTGATGAAGCCACCGAGTTGCGCAGGCCATTTTCATACGGCGACAAACCCGATCAGATTCTCATGAGTGAGTCGCTGCGCAATGCGCAAATCAACCATGGAATCAACGACTTCATGCTGCTGGAAAGCGATCTCGAGGTGTTCGAATTGGAGCACCTCAGCCAAGCATCGACGGTGCTGATGATTGACATTTCGCACAGCATGATCCTT
>CANHYZ010000037.1 GCA_947464885.1 Flavobacteriales bacterium | reverse complement strand
TCTGGACACCGAGCGAAAAGTTCGCACTCTCCAATGTGTTGTATGCGTCCTTTGGGAGTGGTGGCGGCATGCGTCCGAATACATCGTTGCAAGACTCTACAGGTCAGATCGATTTTCAGTACATGTATGACAAGAACACGAAGACGTTTGTTACGGATTTAGGTGTTGAATTAACACCTGCAGAATTATCATATGTAAACAACCCCAATGCTTACAACGCTGATTACTTCATGCAGTCTAGCGTAAATAACCATAAATGGTATGGATTGTTATCGACTTTCAAGTCTGAAGTTAATAGCCAGCTTGAGATTTCAGGAGGTATCGATGCTCGCTACTATACGGTAGACCGCTACCAAATTATTTATGATTTGTTAGGGGCTGACTTTGCACTCATTGATAAAAAGGCTTCATCCGAAAACCGCTACATCCAGAATCAAAACATTCTTACGGAATACTACAACACAGCCCAAGGCAAAGTGGTTCGCTACGAAGGCGATCGCATCAACTACAACATCACCAGCAACGTATTGCAATCGGGATTGTTCTTGCTGGCCGAATATTCAGGTGACAGCTATACCGCGTTTATCAATGCTACTGCTTCGAACAGTCGCTACAATCGCATCGATCATTTTGCTTTGCGCGATTCGCTAGGTGATGAAATCGAAAGCGGTTGGAAGAGCTTCATGGGTGGAACGGTGAAAGCCGGATTTAACTACCGATTCAACAAACGTATGTCGGTCTTCTTCAACACCGGATTCCTCTCGCGCGCTCCTATGCTGGCTAACACCTACTTCAGCACAAGCCTAAGCACCTTCGACAACCTGCGCAACGAAGAAATTTCTTCTGCCGAAGTCGGTGCTAACTACAACACCAAGGTGTTCAAAGCGACATTGAATGCTTATTACACCGTTTGGAACAACCGTCCTGTTACCGGTACGCGTTCCAACGGCACAGAAAACTTCTATTACAACGTTCCCGGTATGCGTGCACTACACCAAGGGGTAGAGCTCGATGCCGAATGGAACATCAGCAAATTCGTTAGCGTTGAAGGTGTATTGTCTGTAGGCGACTGGCGCTGGAAATCCGAGGCAACGGCATACGTGACCGATGAAAACGGAAATACGGTTGGTGACCCCATCACCTTTGATGCACGCGATGTGCGTGTAGGAGACGCGGCGCAATTCCAAACAAGCTTTGCTACGCGTATTGCACCGGTAAAAGGGTTTTACTTCAAGCCGCGCATCACTTACTTCGACAACAACTTTGCAGAATTCAATCCTGACGCACTCACCGGGGAAAACGGCGGTAAACAATCCTGGAAGATGCCCGCGTACTACATGATTGATCTCGGCATGGGATACTCACGCGACCTCGGCGAGAAATACAATTTAGCTGCGCGTGTCAACCTCATGAACCTCACCGATGCGGTATTTGTAACCGACGCACTAAACAACGAATTTGGTCCAACCTTCGATGCTTCTTCAGCCGGCGTATACTTCGGCATGGGCTTCCGTTGGACCGCCGGTCTCACCCTCACGATTCATTAAACACTTTTAGAACCATAATCAATCTATCATTTCAATGAGAACAACAATTCAAACACTGATGATGCTCGTGATGTTGGCTGTTGCACAAACAGTAGCATCTCAGGCAGTACTACCTACCTCATGGAACTTCGACGTGAATGCTCCTGCCGGTTGGTCGGAGTCACTCGGCGCCAGCAACACACGCTACGCTAACGGCTTAAATGGACAAGCGTGTCGTTTAGACGCCACAGGTGATTTCGTTGTTGTCGCGTTCGCAGAAGAACCGGGCACACTCACTTACAACCTGAAAGGGCAGAACAGTGGCGGAACTTTCGATGGTGCATTCACGATTCAGGAAAGTGTTGACGGCGTGAGTTACACAACGTTGCGCTCATTGGTTGACGGTGAACTTCCTGCTACGGCGTTCACCTTATTTACAGATCAACCCGCTGCCGAAAGTCGCTTCATCCGCTGGTTTTTCACAGAAAAAGTTTCCGGTCATAATGTGGCATTTGATGAAGTTTCACTGGCTGCACCCTCTGCCGGTTCTGCGCAAGAAATCAACATAACGGACGGTACCAACAACATCCCTAGTGGTTTCACCTTTTTCATGGCAGATGCAACGAGTGAAACACTCACGATTCAAAACTTGGGTACCGCAGAAGACCTCGTTATTGCTGACATTTCGATTAGCGGCACCAACGCATCGGAGTTCTCTATTTCAGCCAACCCCGGCACCATTGGCGCAGGATCTTCAGCTTCACTTACTGTCGATTTTACACCAACGTTTAACGGCTCACATTTCTGTACAATCAGCATCAACAGCAACGACAGCAGCGAGCCGATTTATACCGTCAATCTCTATGCAATTTCAGGTGGCGTTGCTACAGAACCAGCTGCTCAAGCTTCTTCGATTGCATTCGATAACGTTCGCTCTTGGGATTTCCAAACATCAATAAACACATCAGCTGATGCTGAGGGCTATATCGTGTTGCGCAAGAAAGGTGCACCTGTGACGGAAATGCCTATGGACGGAATGACCTATGTGCGCGGTCAGTGGATTGGCAACGCTCAGGTAGTTCATATCGGTGATGCTACATCATTTGATGCACGTGGTATCGAAGCCGGATTCACTTATCACCTGGCAGCATTCGCGTACAACGGTCAACTCGGTTTTGAGAATTACCTCACCGTTAATCCTACCACATCCACAGTAGACACTCCCGCTCCAAACTTTGGAACATTGTACAATAGCATTAATGTGAATGCGCCAACGCTGGTCAGTGATCTCACCACGTTAATGAATCCTGATAACTACTTCCAGATTTATTACACCAATTACATCAGCACGTTGATCAACAACTTCTATGTGCGCGATACTGTTGTAAGTGGAGCAACTCAGAACATGGTCGAATGTCAGTACAGCGGTGTTCCTTATCTCTACGAAGCCGGTTTCCAGTGGACGAGCCTTAGCCGCGAACACAACTACCCGCAGAGCTGGATGCCGACCTACTTTGATGGAAACTTCGATCAATCAGAAGAAGTAAGCGATTTGCACAACCTTACCCCTGTGTTTCAGAATGAAGTCAATGCCGTTCGCAGCAACTACCCATACGGTGAAGTTACCAATCCGACAAGCACGTTTCAAGACTGTATGCTGGGCACCAATAGCATCGGACAGACGGTATATGAAATGCGCGATAGCTTCAAGGGAAATGCAGCGCGTGCCATCATGTATCATGCGGTTAAAAACAACACCGCAACGGATGACTTCAGCTTGCCTGAACAGATCTCACTGGTGATTCAGTATGGTCAAAACGAGTACTTGCTCAAGCAGTGGCACTTCCAGGATCTGCCGGATAGCTGGGAGATTACACGCCAGGAGTATATCCAATATGAACAGCGTAACCGTAATGCGTTTATCGATCAGGTAACGTACCCATGCTATGTTCGATTCGGTGATTTAACGCCATTCACTCCGGATTTCACATTCAACAACACTACACTCACCTGCATCGATCCAGCGTTGAGCTACCAGTGGTACTTGGATGGTAATGAAATTGCAGGTGCTACTGCAGCCACCTATGATTGGACAACACCGGGTAACTACAGTGTGGAAATTCAACAGTTCGACCAATGTCCTTCATTCACTTCGAATGCAGAAGTCATTGGCACAACCGTTGACGAAAACACTGCAACCGAATTCGAACTTTCAGTTTTCCCAAACCCGGCTGAAGACCGTGTAATTGTGAAGACACGCGCTTCACGTTACACTACGGCTCAATTGTCTGTGATGGACATGACGGGCAAAGTGGTTTACACTTCACAAGAAAACTTGAATGGTGGATTAAACCTCATCGCTCTCAATGCTGAATTGAGCGCCGGTGTTTATACTGTAGAAATCCGCAGCGGAGAATCGGCGCAAACAACACGCCTGATTGTAAAGTGACAAATGACAAATGACAAGTGATGAATGACCCAATTAGTCATTCATCACTTGTCACTTGTCATTATTAATCATGGTGGTAGCTCTCGCCCTTCAAAATCGTGTGGGCACGGTACAACTGCTCTAGCAGCAGCAGGCGAATCATTTCGTGTGAGTACGTCATTTTGGAAAAGGAAATCTTTCCATTGGCACGTGCATACATCGCGTCGGAGAACCCAAACGCACCGCCAATAATCAGCACCAATTGCTTTGCGCCGCTGTTCATGCGGCGTTGCAACATTTCGGCAAAACCACGGGAAGAAAAATGCTCTCCATTCTCGTCCAGGAGCAGCACCACATCATCCGACTTCAGCTGTTTCATCAACACCTCACCCTCACGCTCTTTGAGTACTTCAGGCGTCAGTCCCTTCGCGGGCACATCTGGCAATTCTTTATACTCAACGCGGGCGTAATGCTTCAGTCGCTCCTGATAAACAGACATGCCTGCGCGCAGATAGGCTGCACTTGTTTTACCTAATGTGAGGATGACGATTTTCAATGGAAGTCAGAAAACAAATCACTCGCGTTGATCATCTTTCGAGTCGCGAACATCTTGTCGGCGCAATGGATTCAATCCATAATCGCGAAAACTCTTACGCTGCATATACACATCACACGCCGTGAATATTGCGGCGCGTAAAGATGACTCATCAGCAATACCTTTTCCGGCTATATCGTAGCATGTGCCATGATCGGGTGAAGTGCGCACCACCGGTAATCCTGCCGTAAAATTCACACCGTTATCAAACGCGAGCGCCTTGAATGGAGCCAAGCCCTGATCGTGATACATGGCTAACACCGCGTCATAGCGCTTGTAACCGCCGCTACCAAAGAAACCATCAGCACCAAACGGACCGTAAGCAAGCATGCCTTTTTCATTGGCTTCACGCACCGCTGGTAGGATAATATCTTTCTCCTCACTGCCCAGCAAACCGTTATCACCGGCATGCGGGTTCAATCCGAGCACAGCGATTTTCGGGCGATGAACGCCGAAATCCTTGGCTAAACTTTCCGTCATCAATCGCAGTTTCTCCAAGATTCTTTCTTTGGTAATATGCTGCGCTACATCCTTCAGCGGTAAATGTCCTGTCACTATTCCCACGCGCAACGTATCGCTTACCAAAAACATTAAGACCTTTTCGGTGTTGGCAAACTTCGCCAGGTATTCCGTGTGGCCGGGAAAATCAAAATCCTTACTCTGTATCGTATCCTTGTTGATGGGTGAAGTAACCAGCACATCGACTTTGTTTGCAGCCAGATCGTTCACCGCGGCTTCAAGACTTTTGAACGCAAACATACCGGCGTCCTTGTCCGGTTTACCAAATTCAACCTGTCCGCTATAGTCCTTCCAAACATTCACCAAGTTCACCTTTTTTGCAAGGGCTTCAGAAGCGCTGTTGATGGTGTTGTATTGAAACTCTTCACCCTCCAGCACTTTGCGATGGGCCTTGATGACCTCAGGGTGTGCATAAATGATGGGCGTAATTGATTCAGCCATGCGCGGATCAGAAAACACCTTGATGACTGTTTCCAATCCAACTCCGTTGATATCGCCGCTGGTAATAGCAACGCGTATTTTTTGATCGCTCATGAATTTCTTGTTTTTGAAAACTGTTCGCTTAGCAATAATTCTTTTGGATGAAATCGTACAACATGCGCACGCCAACACCACTGCCGCCCTTTGTGCGGTAGCCACAGGCGCTATTGCTATACGCCGGACCCGCAATGTCAATGTGAATCCATGGGTAATCGGTGAAATGCTCCAGGAATTTCGCCGCTGAAATTTGTCCTGCATAAGAGCCTCCCAGATTTTTCAGATCGGCAATATCACTTTTCATCTCCTCGCCGTAATCCTTCCACATGGGAAACTGCACGGTGCGTTCCCAAACCTGCATGCCGCTTTCGGCCAACTGATCCATGACCTTTTGTTCGGCCGTTCCCATTACCGCGCTGGCGTAGGTGCCAATGGCACGCACAGCTGCACCGGTGAGTGTTGCTAAATCAATGCACACCTCAGGCTTGTATTGCTTGGCCCACACCAGTGCATCGGCCAAAATCAAGCGGCCTTCAGCATCTGTGTTTAATACTTCTACGGTGGTGCCGTCGCTGATGGTAATGACATCTTGCGGACAAACGGCATTCATACCCGGACGGTTGTCGGTAGCGGGCACCAATCCGATGACGTGCACCGGCAATTGATTTTTCGCAATGGCCATCATTGCACCTACCACAGCAGCTCCGCCGCTCATATCGCACTTCATCTCATCCATGCTGTTGGGTGTAGGCTTAAGGCTCAAGCCACCGGTATCAAACACAACGCCCTTTCCCACAAGCACGATTGGCTTTTTGTTGCGCGCCTTTTCGGGCTTGTATTCCATCACGGTAAAAGTCGGCGGATCAATACTGCCGGCATTCACAGCAAGCAGTCCGCCCATTTTCTTCGCTTCAATTTCTTTCTTACCAAGCACCTTCACGCTGAAGCCTGACTCCTTACCAACCTTCTGCATCTCTTTACCAAACTGAACGGCATTGAGAAAAGACACCGGCTCGTTGATGAGTGTGCGCGCGGTAGAAGTGGCCTCAATAATATTTTGCAAGTGCTCAGCATCTTTTGCTGTCACATACTTATCCGAAATATGGATCGTGTGAAGCGTGTTCTGACGCTTCTTCTTATCCTTGAAATATTTCAAAAACTGATAATTGGCTAAAGCCATTCCTTCGGCGATGGCCAATGAC
Source organism: Flavobacteriales bacterium (assembly GCA_947464885.1). Taxonomy (GTDB): domain Bacteria; phylum Bacteroidota; class Bacteroidia; order Flavobacteriales_D; family Sanyastnellaceae; genus JAIBBG01. The sequence goes on along the minus strand of CANHYZ010000037.1, from coordinate 3,775 downwards.
AATTCCTTCTCGCCTGTCATGTTCATGATCGCCACATCACCTGCCTTTGCTGTATTCAATCCACTTAGCAGTGAAGCCGCCTTCATGCGCAGCTTCTCCAACATTTCCGGATTTTGACTTTCCTTCTTCACCGGAATAAAATAATGGTACAAGCCCAGCTCCTGAAGGGTGATTACATCCTTCTCCTGTTCAATTTCCTTTTTGAAGAAACTAAGTTGCTGCTTATCGAGCTCGGTAAGCTTTGCGAGCTCATCGTTGTAGAAAATAGTAATGCTTGAAAAATTGAGCAGTGTGCTCTTGGTCGCTTTAATCTGTGTCATCCTTTCTTGGTCAATTAACTGCTCAAAGGTAGTTAGAGCGGACCGAAATTTTGGACGATCAACAAGAATCATTTCCCGCCGTTTCCATCCATGGAAAGAAGCGCGGCATTTCTACGCAAGCCTTCAAAACCCTTGCGCTTCAAGGGAGAGCGTTTAGCCACCTGTTGAAACACATCCTCAGTAAGATCCCTCCATTCACCGGTCGACATGTTCAGCAGTTGCTCACGCGGCGTAAATCGCGGCTCACTGTTCACCACAGAGAAACGATTCCATGGACACACGTCTTGACACACATCGCAACCGAATAGCCAGCCATCCATTTTCGAAACCCATTCCGCTGGAAGCTCCTTCTTCAATTCAATGGTGAAATAAGAAATACACTTGCTGCCATCAACGACGTAAGGCTCGACGATGGCCTCCGTTGGACATGCATCTATGCAAGCGCGGCATGTTCCGCAATGGTCGGTTACAGGGCCGTCGGGTTCCAGTTCCAGATCAATAATCAATTCAGCGATAAAGAAAAAAGACCCTTGTTTTTTATTGATGAGATTGGCGTTTTTTCCTACCCACCCCAAGCCGCTGCGCTTCGCCCAGGCCTTGTCGAGCACGGGTGCCGAATCAACAAATGCGCGGCCATCGACTTCACCCACGTTCGCTTGAATTTCATGCAAGAACTGTTTCAGGCGATCTTTCACGACATCGTGGTAATCCTCTCCCCATGCGTACTTGGAAACCTTCAAAGCACCGTTTGCCAAGGCATAAGCAGTATCCGGATAATAATTGAATAGCAAGGAAATCACCGACTTCGCTCCGGGCACAAGCAAGCGTGGATCAAGGCGCATATCAAAATGATTGGCCATGTATGCCATTTCACCGTGCATGCCGTTCTTCAACCAGGCCTCAAGCCTCGGTGCTTCATCTTCCAGAAAATCAGCTCGAGAAATTCCACAAAACGAAAAGCCCAATTCGAGCGCTTTGTTTTTAATCCATCGCGCATGCTCAGCGGCCTTCAAATCTGTAGATGTCGCCATTAAAACAATTCTCCTGAGCGGTTCCCTTTTATTTTACCCAAATGGCGGTAGGCCGATTCAGTAACCTGTCGGCCACGCGGCGTGCGCATGATGAATCCTTCCTGAATAAGGTACGGTTCATACACCTCTTCTATGGTGCCCGAATCTTCACCCACAGCAGTAGCCACCGTATTCAACCCTACAGGTCCACCGTTGAATTTATCAATGATGGTATAGAGAATCTTGTGATCCATTTCATCCAATCCCAGTGTATCGACGTTCAGCGCGTTAAGGGCAAATTGCGTGATCTCCAAGTCACACCGACCATCACCCTTAATTTGAGCAAAGTCACGCACGCGGCGCAGCAAAGCGTTAGCAATACGCGGCGTTCCGCGGCTTCTGCGAGCAACTTCGTAAGCAGCATCCTCCAGAATTTCCATGTTGAGAATCTCTGCGCTACGCTGAACGATGTCGGTCAACGTTTTGGAATCGTAATAGGAAAGTCGGGCATTGATGCCAAATCGTGCGCGCAACGGCGCCGTAAGTAATCCGCTTCGGGTGGTAGCACCAATCAGTGTAAATGGATTCAGCTTGATCTGCACTGAGCGCGCATTCGGACCGGTATCGATGAGCAAATCAATGCAATAATCTTCCATGGCCGAATACAGATATTCTTCCACCACGGGACTTAAGCGATGGATCTCATCAATGAACAGGATGTCATTTGTTTCGAGATTCGTGAGCAAGCCTGCGAGATCTGCCGGCTTATCCAAAACGGGGCCTGACGTTGTTTTTATACTCACTCCCATTTCATTGGAGATGATGTACCCAAGCGTAGTTTTTCCCAAGCCTGGAGGGCCGTGCAGCAGCACGTGATCAAGCGATTCACTGCGCAGTTTGGCCGCCTTTACAAAAATCTCTAGGTTCTCCAGTACTTGGCGCTGACCAGTAAAGTCCTCGAACGTTTTGGGTCTTAAAACACGATCCAGATCCTTCTCCTGGCCGTTCTCAGCTTCATCACGGATATTAAATTCATCACTCATTGGTCAGTCGGAAATTGGTTTTTCGGGAGAAATATGGCGCTTATAATGTCCATGCAGTTCATCGAATATCAAGCGTAAACGTAAGGCATAAACCGGCGAGGTGAATTGCTGATCAATAGCACGATTATTTCGTAACATGATGCGATAACCAAATCCTGCGCCCACACCAATCAATTTAAGAATCTTGTACTCGAAGGTCATGCCCGGTTCATAGATAACCACACTGTTTCGATTCGCTACGTTGCGCTCGCCTGCCTGCTCATAGCACAAAAAGCTTTTACCTACTCCTATTTGTATCGGCACCGACACTTCCCAGGGGCCCTTTTGATAGAAGCTGTACTCAGCATAAGGCGCGATGTAATTCATGCGGATATCCGCGGGTACAATCGATTTATCAGGCAACACATACTCCTCGCGCAACTCTGTTCCAATAAAATTGTAGCCCAGTCCAACACTGAACCGTTTGCCGAAACTCACGCCCAACTTGATGCCATAGACTTTTGCGGTATTTCCCGTGATAAACGAATTGCGTGTTTCGAATTTAAACGATGGTGATTTTTTCTGTTTGAATACATGGCTAAGCGAATCACTCAAATTCACGGTTTGCGCCTTGCCCGACGTTATAGCGAGGGCAAAAAAACAAAACACGATTAGGTATCGGCTGTGCATACCCGCGAAGTTAGAACGAAAAAAAGCCCGCCAAGCGGCGGGCCTTTGAACTATTGAACAAGATGTTTAATGCGCGTGTTCACCGGGCTTCAGCGGAACAACCTGTGGAACGAAATCTTCTTCGTGCTCAGGGTTGCTGTAATCGTAAGCCCAACGATGTACCTCAGGAATAGCACCCGGCCAGTTACCGTGAACGTGCTTCACCGGTGTTGTCCATTCCAATGTATTCGATGCCCATGGGTTTTGTGTTGCCACTTGACCGTATTTCATGCTGTGGAAGAAGTTGAACAGGAACAGCAATTGTGCCGCGCCGCCAACAATAGCGAAGGTTGAAATGATTGGATTCAAATCCATCACCCAATCCAGGAATGGGAACTCGGAGTAATCGTAGTAACGACGAGGAGCACCTGCCATACCCACAAAGTGCATCGGGAAGAATACACCGAAACCGCATACAAGCGTAAACCAGAAGTGCACATATCCCAGTTTGGTGTTCATCATACGACCGTACATCTTCGGGAACCAGTGATAAATACCGGCGAGCATACCGAAGATTGCCGACATACCCATTACAATGTGGAAGTGAGCTACAACGAAATAGGTGTCGTGCACGTTCACGTCGAGAGCTGAGTCAGCCAATACGATACCTGTCAAACCACCGGTAACGAACGTTGAAACCAATCCAATGGAGAACAACATCGCAGGCGTGAATCGGATATTACCCTGATAGAGC
>CANHYZ010000036.1 GCA_947464885.1 Flavobacteriales bacterium | reverse complement strand
GCGAAGATTTAATGATTTAGCACAAACAACAAACACACTATACTTTTTACCATGATCATCATTGCAGACAGCGGTTCCACTAAATGCGATTGGGCCCTGATTGACGAGAAGGGAACACGCGTGGGTGACTTCCAAACAATGGGACTCAACCCGTATTTCCATTCTCCCGACGTGATCGAGAAAGCCATCAAGGAAAATGCACCCTTTTATGCGCTGGCCGATCAGATCAAACACATCTTTTTCTACGGTGCCGGAAGCAGCACGCCCGAAATGCACGCAATCATGCGCGCAGGTTTGGAGCGCGTTTTCAAGCATGCAGAGATTTTGGTTGAGCACGACCAGCTCGGTTCAGCTATGGCCGTCTATGACGGAGAGCCTTGCATCGCTTGTATCCTCGGCACCGGAAGTAACTCCTGTTACTTCGACGGCGAGAACGTATCGGAAGAAGTGCCATCACTAGCCTACATCCTCGGCGATGAAGCGAGTGGCGGATACTTTGGAAAAATTCTGTTGCAGGAATATTTCTACAAGAAGCTTCCTTCCGATTTGCGTGCATCGTTTGAAGAAAAATATGCGCCGACAAAAGATGAAATCATCAATAAGATTTATCGCGAACCGAATGCGAATGTGTACCTCGCATCGTTCATGAAATTCATTGGTGAGCACCGCGACCATCCGCATGTGAAGGCATGGGTGAAAAGAGGTATGTTGCATTTCATCGACATTCACGTGAAGTGCTTTGCGAATTACCGTGAGGTGCCTGTGCACTTTGTGGGAAGCATTGGTCACTACTTCCACGACTGTCTGCAAGCCGCAGCCGATGAGGCCGGCATCCGTTTGGGTAAAGTTATTCGCAAGCCTATCGACGGCTTGGTAGAATACCACGTAAAATACAAACTGCCTGCATTGGTAGGGAATTGATAGCGCATGGAAAAGCAAATCTGCGTCATTGCACACGATAGCATGAAACCCGCGCTGGTCTCTTTCTTAAAAGAGAGAGAGCAGTGGTTGTGGAACAGAAAATTTGTGGCCACGGGACTCACCGCTGAGTTCATGGAGCAAGAGTCGATGCAATTGCAGGTGGAGCATGTCAATCCCGGTCGTAACGGCGGATTCATAGAATTGGAGGCCATGGTCAATCGCGATGAGATTGCCATGGTTCTCTTTTTTCGAGACCCTGAAATCGTGCAGGATTATGAGGCGGATATCGTCTCTTTAGTAAAGGCCTGCATCAAGCAAAACATTCCGTTGGCGAGTAATCCGGCGAGCGCCGAGTTGCTCATCATCGGCATGATTCGCATGGAAGCCGGTCGCAAATAATCCTATCTATTTTTATCGCATGATTAAAGCCTGTTTGTTCGATATGGACGGTGTCATTGTCGACACCGCAAAGTTTCATTTTCTCGCTTGGCAGCGCTTGGCCAACTCACTCAGCATTGAATTCACAGAAGTTCAAAACGAGGAGTTGAAAGGCGTGAGTCGCGTAGAGTCGCTCGAGAAGATTCTTTCTTGGGGAAACGTGGTGCTCAACAACGCCAAGAAGGTCGAGTTGATGGATCTCAAGAACCGCTGGTATCTGGAGTATGCAGAGCAAGTAGTGCCTTCTGAAATGCTGCCCGGCGTGTTGGATTTCTTGAATGAATTGAAGCAGAAGGATATTCGTATTGGCCTAGGCTCTTCATCGAAGAACGCGGTGCTCATTCTCGAGAAGCTTGGCATTTTGGCGATGTTCGACACCATCATCGACGGCAACAAGATTCACATGTCGAAACCACACCCGGAAGTGTTCCAACGCGGAGCCTCCGAACTCAAATTCACGCCATCGGAAATAGTCGTATTCGAAGACGCCCAGAGTGGAGTAGAAGCGGCCAAGAGCGGCGGGTTCTATTGCATTGGCATCGGCGAGCCTGCTGTGCTTTCTTTAGCTGATGCTGTGGTGCCTTCGATGGCAGGGATGACGGTGGAGAAAATGGAATCACTAGTGGCGAATGGCTAGTGGCGAATGGCGAATGGCGAGTGTTCCGCAACCTCTCATTCTCATTCTCATTCTGTTTCTCATTCTAAAATTCTAGAATGAGAATGAGTTTGGGCTAGGTACCTCAACCCGCGCCCAAATGTTGGTGAGCCTGTCGAACCGCGGTTGGTGAGCTTGTCGAACCACGGTTGGTGAGCTTGTCGAACCACAGCAAGCCTCGTAGAGGCGAAATATCACTAGAATGACATCGTTGGCCAAGGAGCCCCAGCGGGGCGACATGTTACATCATTCCAAAAAGTGTGTAAGTTTTAATTAGGGATTTATTCGCTCTTGCGCTCCGGGCCTCACCCCCAGCCCCTCTCCACAGGAGAGGGGAGCAGGTCAGGTGTGGCTGATTATGGCACCCCTGCTGCTAGCGAGAAGCCGCGCCGCAACCGTCCCCAGTCCTCAGTCCCCAGTCCCTATCTTTGCCTAAACCATAACCCCATGCGCCTAACCCTTGCCACACTCGCACTGCTATTCACTACACTGCTATTTGCCCAAGCACCCGCACTTATTCCTTACCAAGCCATTGCCCGAAACGCCGCCGGCGAGCCGTTGGCAAGCAGCACGATCAATGCGCGTTTTACGATTCATGATGTTAGCGCCACGGGCGCAAGCGTGTGGCAAGAATTGCAAACGGTGAGCACCAGTGCGCTTGGGTTGTTTACTGCGCAGCTCGGCAGCAGCGTGCCGCTTGCCAACGTGAACTGGGCTGGTGGCGCGAAGTTCATGCAAGTAGAAATTGACCTGGGTAGTGGGTTTGTCGACATCGGTACACAGCAGTTGTTGAGCGTGCCGTATGCGTTGCATAGTGGTGCTGCCTCCAACGGCGTTCCCTCAGGTGGCGAGCAGGGTCAGGTGCTCACAAATTGTAATGGCGTGCCAACATGGACCAACAATGGATTATGTCCAGGCGCCATAACAGACTTGAATTGTGCATCCGCCACAAACCAAGGCTCACTAATGGCCGGAACTGCCGCCTCGAGCGTGAGCAGCACCATTGCCTACACAGGAGGCAACGGCGGTGTGTACAGTGCACAAAGTGTAGTCTCTACAGGTGTTACAGGTCTCACGGCTACGCTCATTGCAGGCACGTTGGCATCGGGTACGGGCAGTGTAACCTATACCATTACAGGCACACCAAGTGCAAGCGGCACAGCGAGTTTTGCACTCAGCTTGGGCGGGCAGAGTTGCACGTTTACACGCACAGTGAATGCAGCTGCCCCGAGCATATCCGCCATCAATTGCGGAGCAGCAACCAACCAAGGCACGCTCACCGCTGGTGTTGTGGCCTCTGGTGTGAGCAGTGCCATCGGTTATACAGGCGGCAACGGCGGTGCATATAGTGCACAAAGTGTATCTTCTACAGGGGTCACAGGCCTCACAGCAACGCTCACAGCGGGTACGTTGGCCTCGGGTGCGGGCAGTGTAACCTATACCATTACAGGCACACCAAGTGCAAGTGGCACGGCGAGTTTTGCACTCAGCTTGGGCGGGCAGAGTTGCACGTTTACACGCACCGTAGCTCCTCCCGCAGGAGGTGGTGGCTCTTCAGCCACATGCGGCGCCGCCAACGTGCACAACCCTGATTTGACTTACGGCAGCATGACCGACCAAGGGGGCAATGTCTACAAGACTATCGTCATCGGCACGCAAGAGTGGATGGCCGAGAATTTGAAAACGAGCATTTACCGCAACGGCGATGCGATACCCGGGATTTTGGATAATGCAGCATGGTCTGAAACAACCTCGGGGGCCTGGGCGCATTACAACTACCAAGCGAGCTATGCGTGCCCTTATGGCAAGTTGTACAACTGGTATACGTGTGCAGATGCTCGCCAGCTGTGCCCGGTGGGTTGGCATGTTCCCACCGACGCTGAATGGACGGTTTTAACGAGTTATCTCGGCGGTGAGAGTATAGCAGGGGGTAAAATGAAAACAACGGGCACTATTGAAGCCGCAACGGGTTTATGGTACAGCCCAAATACTGAAGCCACCAACAGCAGTGGTTTTTCAGGGGCTCCCGGGGGCTTCCGCTACGGCGATGGGGGATACTTCGGCATTGGCTACGGCTTTGCCTGGTGGAGTTCTTCAGAGCTCGTTACCAGCGTCGCGTGGTACCGCTCCCTGTATTACCTCGATGGATATGCTTTCAGAGACGTCAGCACTAAGCAAGATGGCTTTTCTGTCCGTTGCCTCAGGGATTAGCCCTGAGCTGACGTTGGCTTCGCTTATGCACCGGACCTTGACTTAGCACATTAAGCTCGCAACTTCTCATTCTCCTTCTAAAATTCCAGAAAGAGAAACAGAAAGAGAAACAGAATCAGAACGGCCGCCAAACGTCCCTAGTCCTCAGTCCTCAGTCCCCAGTCCTCAGTCCTCAGTCCCCAGTCCCCAGTCCCCAGTCCTCAATCCCTAGTCCCCACTTCAAGCGTCTTCACCTCCCCTCTAAACATCACCTTGAACGAAAACCCTTTCCATTTTTTCGGCAACATCGGGTTGAACGTGAGCTCGCCGTTCTCTACGCGCATACCACCGAAGCCTTGCACGATGCTCATCCAGGTGCCTGCCATACTGGTGATGTGTAAGCCTTCGTGTGCTTCGTGGTTGTAGTCGTCGAGATCGAGGCGTGAAGTGCGCATGTACATTTCATACGCCTTCTCTTCATAGCCAAGTTTGGCGGCGAGAATAGAATGCACACAAGGCGAAAGCGAACTTTCATGCACGGTCATCGGCTCGTAGTAGTCGAAGTTTTCGCGGATGGTTTCCATGTCGAAATCTTCTTCGAAGAAATAGATACCCTGTAACACGTCGGCTTGCTTGATGAAGCACGAACGCAAGATGCGGTCCCAACTCCAATGCTGATTGATGGGGCGCTCAGCCTGATTCAATGAAGCAGCGCTGCGCAGTTCTTTATCGAGGAATCCATCTTGTTGCAAGAAGATGTTTGATCCTTCTTTTTTACCCAGGTATAAGTTGTCGATGATGTGCTGCCACTTCGTGAGCTCTGCAGTTTCATCGAACTTCAACCCTGCTGTTTTGGCCGCATAAGCTTGCGCATCGTATTGCTTCACATAGGCGAGTGCTTCCGTCGCATATTGCATGCACCAGCGCGCTATGTAGCTCGTGTACCAGTTGTTGTTTACGTTGTTCTCGTATTCGTTTGGACCCGTCACGCCGTGCATCACATACATGCCTTTCGCGTCGCTCCAGTGAACGCGTTGCGCCCAGAAGCGCGCAATGCCGGTTAGAACGTCGATTCCATATTCAGCGAGATAAGTGTAGTCGTTGGTATAGCGGATATAGTTGTGAATGGCGTAAGCGATTGCGCCATTGCGGTGAATTTCTTCAAACGTAATTTCCCACTCGTTGTGACACTCTTCACCGTTCATGGTCACCATCGGATACAGAGCCGCACCGTTGGTGAAGCCCAGCTTCTCGGCGTTTTCAATGGCCTTGCCCAACTGGTTATGTCGATACACCAACAGCTGACGGGCAACCTGCTGATTCTTCGTGCTCATGTAAAACGGAATGCAATACGCTTCGGTGTCCCAATAGGTTGAACCGCCGTATTTCTCTCCGGTAAATCCTTTCGGACCGATATTCAAACGTGAATCTTCACCCGTGTAAGTTTGATTGAGATGGAAGATGTTGAAGCGAATCGCTTGCTGTGCTTCATCGTCACCGGCGATTTGAATGTCGGCCATTTCCCAGATGTTCGACCATGCTTCACCCTGTGCGCTCATCATCTTGTCGAAGCCGTTAGTCTTCGCGCGTAATGCAGCTCGCTCGGAAGCAGCTGTCAATTCAGCTGGTGCATAGTTGAGTGATGAAACCAATCCGACATACTTCATCAGTTGCACCGTTTGATTCGCCTTCACTTCTATTTCTATGTTATTCTCCGCATAGAAGTCGCGGCTGAATTCAGCGTATGAAACGGATTGCGAAACACCATCTATGAGCACATCCAATTGCATGGAAGCAGCTACTTCAAATGCTGTTTTTTTCGTGCGACATGCAACGGAACCGCTGCCGGGCGTGGTATTCGATGAAACCGTCTCCCAAAATTTCTCGTCGTAATTGCTGTCGTGGTTGTGCACATCCCCATCGAGGTAGGGAGTGAAACGAATGATGCCATCGAAGTTCAGCGGAGTAACGCTGTATCGAATAACGGCTGTCTCATCGTCGGCCATAGAACAGAAGCGAATCGACTCAATGCGTGCTTGTTTTCCTGAAATGGTAGTCACATCAAATGAGCGCACCAAAAGCCCCTTCTGCATATCCAGTTCGCGACGGAAATTGCTCGTGCTGCAAACCGCGAGGTCGAGTTCTTCGCCATCAAGCCAAACACGTATTCCAATCCAATTAATGCTGTTGAGCACCTTGGCGAAATATTCCGGATAGCCGTTTTTCCACCAACCCACGCGGGTTTTATCGGGGTAGTAAATGCCGGCAACATAACTGCCTTGCAGCGTTGGACCGGTATACGTTTCTTCGTGATTGGCGCGTTGCCCAAAGCGGCCATTGCCTATGGAAAAGATACTTTCAGACGAACGATGGTGCTTGGCTTGAAAGCCTTCCTCTATGATTTTCCACGGGTGCGTGGTCAGGTACTGGATCATGGTGCAATATATAAGCGGACGCGAAAATAGGGAAAGTGTATCTTGTACACGAAGGGGCGGTGGTGGGAGTAAAGCAAGAAGGAACGGTTCGGACGCGCTGCAGCGCGTCCTGACACATCCCTAATATTTGCTATTCGCTTTTTGCAAATTCACGCCTACTTTTCGCACATGCCTTTCGACAAGCTTTTATCGCCCATTGACTTGGGTTTCACTTCGTTAAAAAACCGGGTAATCATGGGTTCCATGCATACCGGGCTTGAGGAAGAGAAAGATGGGTTTGAAAAGCTCGCTGCTTTCTACGGAGCTCGCGCCAGAGGTGGTGTTGGTCTCATCATTACCGGTGGGATTTCTCCGGATTTCTTTGGGAGATTGGCGCCAAATTCGGCGCAATTATCAGGCAATCGCCAGGTGCGAGAACACAAAAAGATTACCGATGCCGTGCATGCCTCAGGTGGTAAAATCTGTATGCAAATCCTACACGCAGGTAGGTATGCTCACCATCCGCTGGCCTTGGCGCCTTCGGCAGTAAAGTCTCCGATCAACCGATTCACCCCATGGGCTATGCCCTTTTGGACGGTGTCCAATACGATTCGACGCTTTGTTCGCGCTGCGAAGTTGGCTAAGGAAGCGGGATACGATGGGGTAGAGGTGATGGGAAGCGAAGGGTATCTCATCAATCAGTTTTTATCCAAACGGACCAATCAACGACGCGATGAATGGGGAAGGAGTTTTGATAATAGCACGCGATTCGCGACGTCTATAGTCAGTGGTATTCGCAGTGCTGTTGGTCGCGAATTCATTATCGTGTATCGTTTATCCATGCTCGATCTTGTAGATGATGGACAGTCATGGTCGGAGATAGAACTACTGGCCAAGCGTATTGAGGAAGCCGGAGCAACGATCATTAATACGGGTATCGGCTGGCATGAATCGCGCATCCCGACCATTGCCCAAATGGTGCCGCGAGGCGCTTTCACTTGGGTGACGGCGCGATTGATGGGCAAGCTGCGCATTCCGCTCGTTGCAACCAATCGCATCAATACGCCCGAGTTGGCGGAAGAAATTTTGCAACTAGGACAAGCCGACATGGTTTCCATGGCGCGTCCTTTTTTGGCTGACCCTGATTTTATACGCAAGGCTGCTGAAGGTAGGTCAGCCCATATCAACACCTGCATTGCCTGCAATCAGGCCTGTCTCGATTTCATTTTTAGCCGAAAAACAGCGACCTGTTTGGTCAATCCTTTTGCATGTCGCGAAACGGAATTGAAGATTACTGCGGCAGCAACAATCAAGCATATCGCGGTAGTGGGCAGCGGTCCTGCCGGATGTGCAGCGGCGCTGACGTTGGCCAAGCGCGGCCATCGCGTGGTCTTGTTTGAGGCGGCAGATAAGTTGGGCGGGCAGCTCAATTTGGCTGCACGCGTTTCCGGAAAGCAAGAATTCAAAGAGACCCTTCGCTACTTCGCAAACGAGCTTTCGGAGTGGCGTGTGGATGTTCGCTTATCGCAAACGTTTAATGTGCTGTCGGCCCCGGGCTTTGATGCCGTTGTGGTCGCCACTGGTTCCGGCCCGAGATCCATTGCGCTGGAGGGTATTGATCATCCGATGGTGACTGATTATAGATCAATCATTGAAGGGCGTTTAAAGCCGCGCAGTCGTGTGGCCATTATCGGAACGGGTGGAATCGGTATCGATACCGCCATGTTTGTGCTGAAAGGAAGTGAAGAGGAGACGCCCCAAGCGTTTGCATCGCGCTGGGGAATCGACACGTCCTTGAATGAGCGCGGTGGTTTAAGGCGAAATACATCAACTGCATCTCGCGATGATGATCGTGTTATTTATATGCTCCATCGTGGAAAGGAAAAGGTGGGACATCGATTGGGGAAAACAACCGCCTGGATTCACCGTGCAGAGTTGAAACAAGCAAAGGTGCAAGTCATCGACGAGGTCCATTACGAGCGCATTCATGATGGTGGTGTCGATATCCGCGTGAGCGACAAATCCCGAACGCTCGAGGTTGATCAGGTCATCATCTGCGCAGGTCAAGAGCCCAATCAAGAGCTTTATCACGAAATGAAGAGCCTTGGAATTCCCACGTTCGTCATAGGTGGTGCTTCACGCGCCGACGAGCTCAACGCGCACCGCGCCATCGACGAAGGAACGCGCTTGGGGTTGGAGCTTTAAGTAATAGCAAAGACTTTGATTCATCTCAGAAAGTGAACGTTGTGGCGCCCCGTCGTGGGCGCCCTTCTTATTAGAAAGGGCACCCACGAGGGATGCCCCGACGCCGGAATTTGGTGGGAGTTTTTCCTTTGGTTATTGCGTGCTAAAAGGGCACCCACGAGGGGTGCCCCGACGCCGGAATTTGGTGGGAGTCTTTCCTTTGGTTATTGCGTGCTAAAGGGCACCCACGAGGGTTGCCCCGACGCCGGAATTTGGTGGTAGTTTTTCCTTTGGTTATTGCGTGCTAAAAGGGCACCCACGAGGGGTGCCCCGACACCGGATTTTGGATTGCGATTTTCCTTCGTCCTTCGCCCTTCGTCCTTCGTCCCTTAAAAAAAAAAAAGCCCCCTCGGCGAACCGAGAGGGCTTTTTTATTTCGAAGAGCTTATTGGCTCGTCGGCAAGGATTACTTGCTGATGATCAAACGCTCGATCTTCACTTCAGAACCATTGGTCAAGCGGTAAGTGTACACGCCTGTAGCCAGGTTGCTAACGTTGAAGTCAACACGGTATTCGTTACCTGCTTCTACAGAACCTACGAATACATCGGCAACTTTCTTACCGGTGAGGTCATAGATTTCAACTGAAGTCTTCGCTGTGTTAGCAGCGCGGAACGTGAACAATGTGTTGTTGTTAGCAGGGTTTGGTTGAGCAGTGATTGTGCTAGTCAGACGGTCAGCTTCCATTCCTTCGTTGAAAGAAACGTTGTTACCTTGTACGTCTGTAGCAACTACTACACCATCCCAGCTGATAGTCTGCGAGCAGATGCTGCTGTTACCAGCGCAATCAGTAGCAGTCCACTGACGGATAACGTAGTAACGTGGGCAGCAGTCAAGTACGCAGCAAACGTCACCGGCACCGTATACGTTGATGAAGTCAGCGTTAGGGTTAGCACGGAATGTACCGCTGTAACCGAACCATCCACCGAAACCATCTTCGTCACCGTTGTAGTTGTTAGCACCGGTACCCAATTGGTAACCGAAGTACTCATTGATAGGAGCGTGCTCGAGGCTCAAAGCAGAACCTGCGAATGCACCCCAACCTGTCATAGTAGCACCAGACTGGAGGATGAAGTATTCCCACTCGTTAGCGTTAGCAGCGATACCACCGCAGTCAGCCTTGAATCCGTGAACACCGTTGAACCACTCAGCAGCAGAAGAACCGTTATCGAATGTCATTACAACATCCCAACCGGCGTTCAACTGAGACTGACCAGGCAACTGAGCAACTTTAACACGCATTGTAACTTCAACACGGTTTTGGAAACGTACCCACTCACCGGTTTCGATGGTGTAGTAACGGTACTGAACAGGCATAGTGTGAAGAGCCAATCCCCAATCTACTGGGTAACCGCATGGGTTATCAAGTGGACGAACAGGAGTTTTCATCAAGCAATCACCACCTGGCAATGAACCTACTACAGGAGCATCACCGAATACGAACTGGTCGTAGTCCATGCTAACGCTGTTGCTGCAACCGTCAGTAGCGATAGGAGCTACAGGAGCAGGCAAAGTGTATACATCACATGGCAATACAACATCATCCGGGCAGCTAGCAAATACTGGAGCAAGTGTGTCGATGAAAGCGATAGTCTGTACGAAGGTACGTGAGTTACCACAAGCATCGATAGCAGTCCAAGTGCGGTTGAAACCACCTGTGCAACCGCTGGCAGGACCGTTGGTAGCGAAGATAGTGTCAACAACGCTGCAAGCATC
>CANHYZ010000035.1 GCA_947464885.1 Flavobacteriales bacterium | reverse complement strand
TCAGAATTGGTCTGAATTTACGAAATTCGCGCACCATTTTTTAACTGAGTTGCACCTGATATGAGTTTTGTGAAGTCGATATTTTCCGTAACCACTGCTTTTGTTCTTGTTTGCGTTGCCTTAACAAACGGTTCGTTTGCACAGGTAATCATTGGTGAAATCATGGTTGATCCTGCCGGGACGGATGGCACACCTCCCAACTCCATTGAGTGGGTCGAATTGTATAATCCAACAGGCGCGCCGATCACGATTGGTTGCATGATCATCTCCGACGGCGATTTTGCAGTTACAATTCCTTCCGGAACTATTCTCGAACCGGATAGTGTATACCTTATCGGTGCCGCAGTGGGTGGACTCACACCTGATTTGAACTGGGCAACGTGCAATTGCAGCACTCCGCTTCCGTTGACCGGTAGTTTATCGGATGCAGCTGAGCAGGTCATCATCTTTGACGACGCAGGTCAGCCCATTTCGGGCGTTGTGTGGGGAGGCGGAAGTTTCGGGTCACCCGATTTGAACACCTCCACTTCAGGCGGATGTTCTTCAGTAACCTTGTCGTTTGCAGCAGACCCGGGTGCCCCTATCACGACTCCAATTACGGTTGTTACGGGCGAGTCGAACGCGGTTGATTGCACCGGCAATTATGTGAATGATCCTCTGCCGACCCCGGGAACGACCAACAATGGCGATTTACCGGTTGCGGTGATTACGTCTTCTATTTCGACCGTTTGCGAAACTGCTCCGGGCAACACCGTTAATCTCAGTTCGGCGGCGAGCTTGGGAGCGAATTCTGTAGAATGGATCATTCCAAACGGTTCGACCACAACGTCCACCAGTGCGGATCTCACCAATGTGAGTTTCACTACCATTGGGACTCAAGACGTCACGCTTATCGTAACCAATAGCTGTGGTGACATCTCTACCCCTATCACGATCACCATTCAAGTAGATGAAGCACCGGTTGTTACTGTAACAGGTGCATTGGACGGCGCTGCGTTTGCCCAGCCATTCGACATTTGCGATGACCAAACGTTGGTGCTTTCAACTGCCGCCATTGGTACCATCCAATGGACCTTGGGAGGCAGTAATATTCCCGGTGCTACGTCATCCGATTATACGGTGACCCAAAGTGGTAATTATGGCTTCATCGCGGTTAACGGTGTCTGCACATCGACTTCAGCAGTCAATACGGTGAGCATTTCCCCTACTCCAATCGCAAGTGTTGTTTCTACCATTTTCGAGGCCTGTGTGAATGATGCGCCGCTGACCATCGAAGCTACACCGGGTTTCACGGCTGCACCGCCATTGAATGCTTACAGCTGGACCATCGACGGAGCTATCGCCGGAACGAATCAAAACTTGACTATTTCCACAGCAAACCCGGCTTCATACGCCATTGAACTCATTGTGACCGATGGCATTTGCGCCAGTGAGCCATTAGCGCTCACCGCAGAAGTATTCGCATATCCTGTTGTGGAGATCACGCCGGCAGGTCCGCTGGATTTTTGCCCGGGCGATCAGGCAGTTCTCAGCTCCGTCAATGTTCATGATGAGTACCTGTGGTATCAAGATGGTAACGCTTTAGGCGCAGAATCAACCTTGAACGTGAGCTATGACCAAGGATCAACCGTGTATCTCGAAGGAACCAACAACGGCTGTATGACACAAAGCAGTGACGTTGTGATTGTCTCTCACGACGTGGCCACAATAGCAAGCTGGACACCCCCACCCTACGCCGAAAACAACACCCTGTTTACCTGTCAGGAGACACACCCGATCTTGGCGGTGTCAAATGGAGTGCAATTTCAGTGGTATTTCAATGATGCGCCTATTGTTGGAGAGATTGGTTTGACCATTACAGCAGAACAGGACGGCGACTATTACTACAGGGCGAGCTTGGACGGCTTCTGTCCGATTTACAGTGACACCATCACAGTTGATTTGGAAATGTCGCTCGACATTGAAACTTTCGCATCCAAGGACACAGCGTGTGTGGGCGATACCGTGCTGATTATTCCTGATGGAGACTTTGTGACGTACACGTGGAATGGTGGCTTTGAAGGCGACACCCTGAAGGTCACCAACACCGGTATTTATATCGTCACCGCGCATCTGGTAAGTTGTGATACCACCGATACAGTCAGCGTTTACTTCAGTCCCTATCCTGTTATGAATGCCGGCGACGATTTCTACAGCGACTGCGAAGACAACACCATTCTTTACGGCTCTACCACCGGTGATTCAACGTATTGGGAATTGGATGGCTTGCTGCTTACCTATGGGGATACCGTGACCATTCCGACACCGACACGTACAAGCGATTTGGTCATGTTCAGTTACCTCAACGAATGCGAAGCACGCGATACGGTCACCATTGATGTGGATTGCGTCTACATCTATGCACCCACAGCAATCACGCCCGATGGCGACGGTCTCAACGATGTGTTCCGCATCTACGCCAATGGATTAACGCAATACACTTTGCGCATCTTCAATCGCTTTGGACAAGTGGTTTTTGAAACCTCCGACCCGGAAGATGTTTGGACCGGCGGCTTCAACGACTATTTCCTTCCCAACGGTATTTATACCTGGCAGATTGAGGCGCTCGATTACAATCAGCAAGAGGCGCTGAGTAAGGCGCGAAGCCGGGGGAGTATTTTGGTGGTGCGCTAGTAGGGGCGAAGGGCGAAGGGCGAATGGCGAGTGGCGAGTGGCAAGTGGCGAGTGGCGAATAATTTCAAGCGGCTTTAGAATTCCGAAGATTTGCTTGTGCCGTTCGAATACTTGATGTTAGCAGTCGCATGAGTTCTTCGGCCTGGGCTTCGAGTTTTTCGGCATTAGACTCAGTGAGCAGCCCAACCTCATACATCATGGCAATCCAATACTTCGATTCATTGCATTCCTTCCGAGCAATTGATAGTTTATTGATAAAGTCAGATTTACTCTGCGCGTGCTCGGATTCAGCGCACAACGCACCAATGGCAGTAGATGAGCGCATCAATTGACGCGTTAAAATCCATTCCTTTTCGGTTTTCCATAGCAAAGCACAAAGTCGATAAGCGTCTGCTCCGAATACAAAAGACTTCAGTTGCAAAGGTCCTTTTAAATCTCGTTTCATATTCCGAGTTTTTTTTTCAGAACGCAAAGCAAATTCAATCAACAAAAAAACCTTATTCCTAAAACCTATAACTTATTCCTCTATTATTCCACTCACCAAGGCTTCGACTTCGCTCAGCCCATGTCGCCACTCGCCATTCGCCACTGGCCACTCGCCACTCTAAATCTCACCCAAAATTCTGCATTTCCACCAACCTTTTATACACCCCTCCTTTCGTCATGAGTTCATCATGCGTGCCTTGTTCGGCGATAGTACCGGCTTGAATAACAATAATCTTGTCAGCTTTTTTGATAGTGCTGAGACGGTGCGCTATGACGAGTGACGTGCGATTTTCCATCAGCTTGTAGATGGCTTCTTGCACAAGTTGTTCGCTTTGCGTATCGAGTGCCGAGGTGGCTTCATCCAAGATGAGAATCGGTGGATTTTTATAGAGCGCTCGGGCAATGGCCAAACGTTGTTTCTGTCCTCCACTGAGCTTGTTACCACCGTCGCCTACGTTGTAGTCGTATTGCTCGGGCAAAGGGCGAATAAACTCTTCGGCATTGGCCATGCGTGCGCTTTGTTCAATGCGATTCATATCGCTTTCGCCATGTTCACCCAACGCGATATTATTTCGGATGGAATCATTGAAGAGGATAGATTCTTGCGACACGAAGCCCATCAAGTTGCGGACATCGGCCACGCGGCAATCGCGCAGCGCAATACCATCGATGAGTACCTGCCCTTCAATCGGGTCATAGAAACGCGCCAGCAGCGAGGCCAAGGTACTCTTGCCGCTTCCGCTCGGGCCAACTAAAGCAACGGTTTGTCCTTTCTCGATTGTGAAGGACACGTCGTGAATAACGGGGTCGCCGAAATAACCAAAGCGAATGTTCTTGAACTCTACGCGCTGATTGAAGCCTTCCAATGGTCTCGGTGCGACCGGGTCACTCACCGTGAGCGGTGCATCAAGGATTTCATTGATACGCTCGAGCGATGCTGCGCCCTTGCTGATTTTGAAAATGGCGTCACTAAAGGCACGCGCGGGCTGGATGATTTGGGAAAAGACCACCAAGTAACCGATGAGCAACTCCCCTCCCATCTCACCGCTGATGACGATGCGTCCGCCAACGAAAAGGAGGATTGAAATCACAATGAGCGAAATGAATTCACTCATCGGCGAGCTCAAATACTCGCGGCGATACAGGCGATGCATGAGTCGGAAATAGGAATCGTTCAAGCCATCAAAGCGCTGCTTGAACTGTTTGTCGGCATTGAACACCTTGATGATGCGATTGCCGGTGAGTGTTTCTTCGATGACGGAAATCAAATCGCCCAAACTGCCCTTGCCGCGCTTGGCCGCATTCTTCAGGCTCTTGGCAATGCGTGAAATGAGGAAGCCACTCAACGGAAGGAAGAGCAACGCAAAGAGCGTCAACTTCCAGCTGATCACGATGAGCGTTCCCAATGAAATCACAATCATCACGGGCGACTTCAACAGCGCCTCCAGTGTACCAATGACGCTAAACTCAATTTCCATCAAGTCGTTGGTCATGCGTGAAATGATATCACCCTTGCGTTCATTGGTGAAATACGCCACAGGCAAATCGAGAATTTTCTGATACAGCTTCTCACGCAAATCGCGTGATACCGATGTCCTGATTTTCGCTATGCTCAGTAGGGAAAGGTAGTTGACGAGGTTCTTCAGCAAAGCCAGCACAACGATAAATCCGCACATGAGCGCCAGCGCCGTGCCTTGACCGTTGGCGGCAATGAAGGCGTCGAGCGAACTGCTTGCCCATTGCCACAGCGCGTTGCTCTGCGCTGTTGATGACGGTGCACTGCTATTGACACGAAACAGGATGTAAAGAAATGGCACCACAGCCAAAAACGTGAACAGCGAAAACACCGCATTGAGGATGTTGAACAGGAAGTTCACCAAGATGCTCGTGCGGTAGCCCTGCACCAACTGCCATATTTCGCGGAGTTTGCTCATCTATGATTAGGCCAGTTCTGCATCGAGTAAGTCCATACCGGTGTAGTTGCTCGGTGTGATGGCTTTGAGCTCCGCCTTCACAGCATCGCTGAGTTGTAGCGTTTCAATGAAGTTGGCGATATCCGTCGCAGTTACCTGCGTCTTTCCGCGTGTAAGTTCTTTGAGCGCTTCATACGGATTCGGGTATCCTTCGCGACGCAGGATGGTTTGAATGGCTTCAGCCACCACCGCCCAATTGTCTTGAAGGTCTTGCTTGAGTGCATCTTCGTTAAGCAGCAACTTATCGAGTCCCTTCTCAATAGAGTTGAATGCGATGATAATGTGTGCAAACGGTACACCCACATTGCGCAGTACTGTGCTGTCGGTGAGGTCGCGTTGCAGGCGGCTTACCGGGAGCTTGGCCGACAAGTGTTCGAGTAATGCGTTGGCAATACCCAGATTTCCTTCCGCGTTTTCAAAGTCGATGGGGTTGACTTTGTGCGGCATAGCCGAAGAACCAATTTCTCCTTCCTTCACTTTCTGACGGAAGTAATTCATGGAGATATAAGTCCAGATGTCGCGGCTCAAATCCACAAGAATCGTATTGGTGCGCTTCAGTGCATCGAACGCTGCGGCCATGTTGTCGTAGTGTTCAATTTGTGTGGTGAAACGCGAGCGACGCAGGTTCAATTTCGTAGCGAGAAAACCCGTGGCAAAATCGGCCCAATCGATAGCGGGATAAGCCACATGGTGGGCGTTGAAGTTACCCGTTGCTCCGCCGAACTTGGCGTTATACGGAATCTCTTCGAGCTGATTGAGCTGCTCATCCAGACGATCCACGAACACGTAAAACTCCTTCCCTAGTTTGGTGGGCGAAGCGGGTTGTCCGTGCGTGCGGGCCAGCATGGGAATGTCTTTCCATTCTTTGGCGAAGTTGACCAGACGCTCGAGAATGCGATCGACCGCAGGAATGTAGACTTCTTCAATCGCATCGCGAAACGACGCCGGTATAGCGGTGTTGTTGATGTCTTGTGAAGTGAGTCCGAAGTGAATGAACTCCTTAAACGCCGACATTCCCAACCCTTCGAATTTCTCTTTGAGGAAATACTCAACTGCTTTAACGTCGTGGTTGGTTGTGCGCTCGAGTTCTTTGATGCGCAGCACATCGTCATCGGACATCTCCCAATACACTTTGCGCAGTCCTTCGAGTTGCGCAGGTGTTACTCCGCTCAGTTGCGGCAAGGGTATTTCACACAGGCTGATGAAGTATTCAATTTCAACCCATACGCGGTATTTCATGAGCGCGTGCTCGGAGAAGTATCCGCTGAGGATTTGCGTTTGCTTGCTGTAACGACCGTCGATGGGTGAGATGGCCTTGAGGGCGGTGATGTCCATCGCGCGAAGATAGGGAGGATAGCCGGTGACTTTTTTCACCTAAGCAAGAACAAAAAAATTGAGGCCCCACGCCTAATCCGTGAAACGCACTATGAAATAGCTAAACAATCAGATGTATTAATCTTTAAGACAACGCACAGAAAAACCGAAGTACTTTACTCCGCTGCCTCTGAAGGCGCTGCCGAAGTTGTAGTGAAGGTAACGATCCCAAGAGTTGGTCTCGCTGCCCGCCGTGGAACTCCACCAACACGCCTGCGCACCAATGAGGTCAAAGGTACCGGCTGAATAGCGCCCGCCTCCGGGAATCGCCGAGAACCCACTGCTGTTTGAGGCGTCTGCGTTTGGTGAAAGAAAAAAGCCCGTGGAAGCTTCCACAGTACCCGTGGTTTTCATTTTACCACCGGCAAATTCAACACCGTCAAGGTAGTTTGTCAATGCCAACCAATCGTCATCCGTTGGCACGTGCCAACCTACGGGGCACAACTGGCGGGTGTCTACACAAGCATACCAATTATATAGTTTTCCATAGGGACAAGCGTAATTTGCGTCATTGTTGTAATAGCACCAGGCACCCGTTGTGAGTTCGGCCCACTCCAAAGGATCGGTTACTTCGGGCAGGGGTGTACCGTCGGCATAACTTGATAGATTTAAGTTCTCTGCCATCCACTCTTGCGAGCCGATTACAATCGTTTTGTACACATTACCCTCGTGGTCTGTGACGCTACCGTATAGAAGGTTAGAATTGTGGACGTTGGCGGTGCCGCAAGAATGCTCGCTGATGCTAGCGCTACCACCGTTGTTCGCAAGGCTGATGCCCGGTATGAGCACATAGCTGCTGTCACCCACAAAAAGCGTATCACCGGTTGCACTAACATCCAAATGAACACTACCTGCATGCAGCGCGTAAGGCACGCTCAACAGCTGCTGGGTTCCAATGTCGACAAAACCATTACCCAAATCCAACTCCACTTGCATAAACTTCGCTCCATTCGCCCAGTTTACAGCAGTGAGTGGAACACTGCCTCCCAATTGTTCTGTAAATAATCCGAGTGCACTTGTGCTCACCGTCTGCAATTCTTGCCATACCACTTCACCACTAGCCGTGCCGTCGTG
Organism: Flavobacteriales bacterium; assembly: GCA_947464885.1. Lineage (GTDB taxonomy): Bacteria > Bacteroidota > Bacteroidia > Flavobacteriales_D > Sanyastnellaceae > JAIBBG01. The sequence goes on along the minus strand of CANHYZ010000035.1, from coordinate 3,010 downwards.
AATCGTAAACCGCGCATTGAGTGTGCTGCTTGACAGCGGTTCACCTGAAGCGTTGCGGGCAATTGCTTGGTATGGAATGAGTGCAGGGGCTTGTGCGATGAGCAGCGCGCTAATCAGCAGCGCAACAGTGGTTAGGGCAAGACGCATGGGTTATGGTTTTAGGCAAATATAAGAGAGAAGGGCGAAGGGTGAGGGGTGAGGGGTGAGGGGTGAAGGGTGAGGGGTGAGGGGTGAGGTAAGGCCACTCATTCTGTTTCTGTTTCTCTTTCTCGCTCTCAATCTTAGAAAATTCCAGAGCGAGAAACAGAATGAGAATGAGGTTTGGCGGAGGGCTAATCTTTTCATGCGCTCTGCGAACGCCCATCTACTTCGCTCGGGGACCGAGCTGCTCCAGTGTAATAATGACCTCGGCTTCGCTCGGTCGACGGACGCGGTGGCCGAGCGGAGCCGAGGCCGGACTTATGAGGTGGGGACCCGGTGCCCGAGCGAAGCCGAGGGCCGGTGCGCTTCAGGGACCGTGTTTGGTGAGCCTGTCACCCCTCGACTTCGCTCGGGGACCACCCCTCGAGTGCGCTCGGGGACCACCCCTCGAGTGCGCTCGGGGACCACCCATCGACTGCGCTCGGGAATCATCGCCTTTCAGCCAGCCCCAGCGGGGCGAAATATCACTAGCAAGAAGGAGGTCGTTAGTGAAAGAGCCCCGGCGGGGCGGCACAAATAATTAGTCGCGCAGGCAACGGACGGAGATTCCTGTTCGCTTGCTAGCAATAAGCATATATGCATTGACAAACAAGTAATAGAGATTTTGATTAGAGCTCAGGTCTTCATCAATTTCCGCAGAACTCCACCAAAATCCGCTTCCGTTAATGCCCCCGAAAATTCCATCAGTACCAATGCTGCCGCCCGGAGTCCCTGAAAATCCACCTCCATTGGTAGACGTCTCATTGCCAGCTAACCATAAACCCGTGCCTGCCTCAAGCGTACCTGTCGTTTTCATCATACTTGCTTCTGTGCCTTCATAGTTTAGTGAATTCCTTAGAACATTCCACTCTTCATAACTTGGCACATGCCAACCGACCGGACACAAACCCCGCGCATCAACACACGTATACCAATTATACAATTTCCCATAGGGACACGCATTGCTCGCATCATTATTATAATAGACCCATGCGCCGGAAGTGGTGCTACTCCACTCCGCATTGCTCAACCCCGTCGCAATCGCATCCCCATTCCGATAAATGCTCGTATTCAGATTCTCCGCCATCCATTCTTGGGTGCCGATAACAATCGTCTTATAGACATTGCCTTCTTGGTCGGTCATGCTGCCGTAAGTTAAATCAGGGTTGTGCACGTTGGGTGCGCCGCAGGTGTGAAGCGTTGTTCCTGTGGTGAAACTATTTGCCTCGCTAATGCCGGGGATGATGACAAAAGCCCCGTCCCCCACAAACAGTGTATCGCCCGTTGTGCTTACATCCAGGCGCACATTACCCGCATGCATCGCATACGGCACACTCAACAACTGCTGCGTGCCGATGTCCACAAAGCCACTGCCCAAGTCGAGCTCCACCTGCATAAACTTCGCACCAGCGGCCCAGTTCACATTCGTGAGTGGAACGCTGCTGCCAAGCTGCACGGTGAACAATCCAAGCGCACTAGTGCTTACCGTCTGTAATTCTTGCCACACCACTGCTCCACTAGCCGTGCCGTTGTGCATGGTAAAACGCGCATTGAGTGTGCTTGAGGAAAGAGGCTCGCCGGCAGCGTTGCGAGCAATGGCTTGATACGGAATGAGCGCTGGAGCTTGGGCGTGAATGAGCGTGCACATGAGCAGCGCGAGTGTGGTGAGCGTTAGGCGCATGGATTATGGTTTGAGCAAATATAAGAGAGAAGGGCGAAGGGCGAAGGGTGAAGGGTGAAGGGTGAGGGGTGAGGGGTGAGGGGTGAGGTAAGGCCACTCATTCTGTTTCTGTTTCTCTTTCTCGCTCTCAATCTTAGAAAATTCCAGAGCGAGAAACAGAATGAGAATGAGGTTTGGCGGAGGGCTAATCTTTTCATGCGCTCTGCGAACGCCCCTCTACTTCGCTCGGGGACCGGGCTGCTCGCATGTCATGATGACCTCGGCTCCGCTCGGTCGACGGACCCGTTGCCCGAGCGGAACCGAGGGCCGGTACACAGGAACCGACCATCGCCCTTCAACCAGCCCCGGAGGGGCGAAATGTCGCTAGCTAAAATGAATCCCCTATTCCCAAAAAAGCCCCGTAGGGGCGACACATGATAAGTAAAAATTATAAAGTACCAGGTACGATCAAGGTGCGGCCTTCGGTTTAAGTCAGGATTCCCAAGCCCACGATTTCAATCGTGGGCGCGCAGTATGTGATCGAAATTTTCATTTTCCCACGGCTGATGCCGTGGGTTGTGGCAGGCCGATTCACCAGAAGGAATGCATTCTCTCAACCTCAAAACAGAAGAGCCTGCCAAGGCTCGGCGACCATCTTTAGTCACCTAACTTCGGCAGGCTCAGCTAATGCGAAGCGATGTCGAACGCTTAATACTGCACGACAATCACGCGCTGCAGGTTCGCAGGGTTGCGCACCTCACGAACAAAGTAAACGCCTGATGCTAATCCTGTAACCTCAAAGGCACCGGCGCCTTCGCCGATGGCAATCACTTGATGCACTTGGCCCAGGCTGTTAAGCACTTCATAGCTGCCCGCCTGCTGCGCACGCACGGCGAATGTTCCATTGTTCGGGTTTGGGTAAATGGTAATGGCATTAGCGCGTCCCTCATTGTCCAAAGCACTTCCATCCTGCTCCTCCATGCATGTCAACAACGTCAACGACTTGCTTCGTGTCGAGGACTGTCCACATGCATTCACTCCGCGCACCGTCACACTTCCTGCAACAGTGCCCCACGTGCAGGTCATGCTCGCGGTGTTCTGTCCTGCGGTGATCGTCGCTCCTGTTGGGACCGTCCACGTGTTGGTCACACCTGATACAACGGGTGTTGT
>CANHYZ010000034.1 GCA_947464885.1 Flavobacteriales bacterium | reverse complement strand
GGGTAATCCATGATAAACGTCGGCTGGATGAATTGTCCTTCGCATTTTGCTCCGAAAATTTCATCGATGAGTTTTCCTTTGCCCATCGTGTTGTTGACGTCAATGCCGATGCTTTTTGCGAAATCGGCGAGTTCCGTTTCCGATTTACCGGTAATATCGAAGCCCGTGTATTGCTTAATCGCATCGGTCATGGTGATGCGCAGAAACGGTTTGCCAAAGTCGAGGGTGCGATTGGCAAATTGCACGGTCGTTGTTCCCAGAGCGTGTTCGCACACGTATCGAAGCATGGCTTCCGTGAAGTCCATCATCCAGTAATAGTCTTTGTACGCAACGTAGATTTCCATTACGGTAAACTCCGGGTTGTGCGTTCGGTCCATCCCTTCATTACGGAAATTGCGACTGAACTCATATACGCCTTCGAAGCCGCCTACAATGAGGCGTTTCAAATACAATTCATTGGCGATACGCAGATACATCGGCACATCGAGCGCATTGTGATGCGTGATGAACGGCCGTGCTGATGCGCCTCCCGGGATAGCTTGAAGCACAGGTGTGTCAACCTCGAGATAACCTTGCGCGTTGAAAAAGTTGCGCATGGCGTTGACGATTTTCGTGCGTGCAACAAACGTTTCGCGCACTTTTTCATTCACAACGAGATCTACATAGCGCATGCGATAACGGAGTTCGGGATCACTGAACGCGTCGTGCACTACGCCGTCTTTATCCGTCTTTACCACCGGTAGCGGCTTGATGGATTTGGCGAGCAGTTGAAACGCTTCAACATGAATCGATATTTCACCCATGCGCGTGGTAAACAACTTTCCACTAACGCCGATGAAATCACCGAAGTGGAGCAGGTGTTTCACAACCTCCTTGTAGAGGGTTTTATCTTCTCCCGGACAGATGGAATCAATGCTGATGTAGATCTGTACTTTTCCCGTTGAGTCTTGCAACTGCGCGAAACTGGCTTTACCCATGTCGCGCATGTTATGCAGGCGTCCGGCGATGCGCACTTCCTTCCCCTCGACATAATTGTCGAGAATTCCTTGTGCTGTGGAGTCGGTCTTGTATTCGGCCGCAGGAAAAGGGTCAATGCCAAGCGCCCGCAATTTGTCGAGCGATTCACGGCGTACGATTTCTTCGGGAGAAAGGTGTTGAATCATGGTGCAAATGTATCGTTCTATTGAGATGTGGAACATCAACAGGGATTTGAGAAGTCAACAATTCTCACCCATTTATTGATAGCAAAAAAAACCCGGCTGTGAGGCCGGGTTTTATCGTGAATACTACTTATGTCTTATCGACGATCGTAGCGATTATCTTCAATTTGCGCTGCCTCACGGAATGATGTGAAGACGGTGTTTGTAGCCTTCTGCTGGAATGAAGCAGTAGTGCGATCGCGATCTGAGTCGTAATTGTCGGCTGATTCCCCTGCAACTACGTCGGCGCCGCGCTGGATGACATAAACGCCGCCCTTACCGATGATAGCTTTAGACATTTTGCCTGTTCCGATACCAAAGCAGGCACCGATAACAACGTTTTCCTGGCCGCTTACACCTGACATAGGCAAGTTGGAGCTGCGCATCGATACGTTGTCGGCTTTCTTGACCTCAGAGCCTACGCGTGATGCAATGTCAGCCAAGGAGCCTTCGTTCATCATCGCTGCATATTTCTCTGCCTTTTTCTCTTTGATTGTTTCAGCCTTCATGGCGTCGTAGACGTTTTCGAACGTTGGAACTCCTTTTTCTTTTACTTCGGTCAACGCTGCGATGATGTATTCTTTTCCGATCATCATTGGCTGTGAAACCTCACCGAGTTCAGCGCCATAAGCCCATCCTGTTAGTTCGCCGGCTTCGGTCAGGCCAGCAACTGTTGTTGCATTCGGCTTGATGTTTTTGCCGTCAATCAGTTGTGTGCCGCCGTTCAACGTGTCGGCTGATGCGCGGAAAGAAGCAGTGTCAGCGCAATTCAGAGAGAATTCTTTCGCTGATGCATAAGCTCCTTTAACGGTCTTGCTGCTTGGTTCGATGAAGCGATCGATCTGTGCCACCTTGGTGTAAGGGAAGTTCTTGCCTGTAACTTCAATCAAGTGCCAACCGAAATCGCTTTCAACGATTTGCAAGGAACCCACGGCACCATTGAAACAAGCGTCTTCAAATGGCTTTACCATGGCGCCGCGGCCGAATTTGCCCAAGCCACCGCCGTTTGCACCGCTTCCGGGGTCTTCCGAATACTGCTTAGCCATTTCTTCGAAGTTCTTGCTGGCTGTGATTACATTTTTCAACGAATCCAATTTAGCCTTGCCTGTTGCTTTGTCTTTAATCAGAATGTGGCGTGCTTCAACCTGATTGTTGTCGACACCACGCTTACTTGGCTTAATCAGGAAGTAACGGCCGTTGCTGATTACGGGACCAATCACAGTACCCAATGAATCACCCTTGATGCGCGACTCGATGTCGGCAGGGAACATACCGTCGGTGTAGTTTGTATAAGCCTCTGCTACATTGCCCGCGTTGTTAGAAGCGAACATAGAGTCGTTTGAAGCCGTGCGGAAATCATTCATGATTTTCTCGAGGGATTCACGCAGGGTAGCGCTATCAGCGTCTGTTGCGCGCACGGGGAACGTAATGTATTTCACCGAACGGCTGGTTTCCTGACGGTATTCACGATCGTTTTTGTGCTTGTTGTAGTAGGCACGAACATCGCTGTCAGTCCACGTGATTGTGCTGTCCGGAATTTCTGTGAACGTCTTCACAACATATTCCACTGATACTTTGTCGTTAGCCGCTTTGAAAGCCCACTTTGCATCAATGTTGTTTGCGTAAGCAGCTTTGCGCAGCATGAGGTCATACTTTTCTTTCTGACGCTTCTGCATAATGAGCTTTTTCCAGTTCTCAGCCATCTTGGCGTCCATACCGTCAAAGCTTTTGCGCACTTGTTCCTTATACGAAGCGCTGTCCTTTCCACCATAAATGGTGCTTTTTACAAATGGAGAAAGCAATTCACCAAAGGTGATTTCCTCGTATTCTTCTTCAGAAATTTCGATGCCGAGGTTTTCGAATTCATCTTGATACAGAAAATTCTCTACCAATTGATTCCAAGTATCATTGGAAAGCGATTGTTCGTTGCCTTGATATTGGAAAAGAGGCTCGCGGTCTTGTAAAGCGCGCTGCCATTCCTGCGCGCTGATGGTCTGGCCATCAATTTCACCAATTGCGGAATTGTTGTTGCCAAAAAGCGACATCACCGCGTCGTAAGGGATGAGGAAGGAGAGGAGACCTACTCCTACCATAGCCAACAACAAACCACGCTGCTGTCGGATTTTTTCAATCATTGCCATAAGTCAGTCTTTCTTAAAATTTCGGGGTGCGAATATCGTAAATACACGCTAAACTTCAATCAGATGGCTTTAAATAATTGACATTCAATATTTAGAAAACAGACTTGATTTTGGAATTGCCTGTAAATGAGCCGATAACATATTCGATTATGGTGTCCAACGCCGAAATCTTAGGCGTTTTCGCGCGTAATCTTGACCAGTTCGATGCGTGTTTCACTCACTTTCAGCATGGTAAAGGTGATCGTACCGTGTGAAATGGATTCGGCTTCCTCGGGAATGTCGCCCCGCAGGAAGAGAATGAGCCCGCCCAGGGTGTCGTAGGCTTCCTGATTTTCGGGTAATTCCAGGTTGTACTTATTGTTGAGGTAATCGATTTCCAGGCGCGCAGAAAAATCGAACGAACCATTACCGTGATCGATTTCGATGTTTTCCTCCTTGTCGTGCTCGTCTTCGATTTCACCAAAAATTTCCTCGACAATGTCTTCCATGGTGATCATGCCTGCCGTGCCGCCAAACTCATCGACGACAACCGCAACGTGTTTCTTTTGCTTAATGAACATCTCCAGGATTTCATAGGCCGGCATGGGTTCCGGGATAATGGAAATCGGACGAAGGATATGCTGAATGTGCTGCGGCTTTTTGAAGAGCTCGTAAGAGTGAACATAGCCGATGATGTGATCGACGTTTTCCCGATAGACCAGAATTTTGGAAAGACGTGTTTCGATAAACATCTTCGTTAAATCTGCAACACTATCGGTGATTTCGACAGCAATGATTTCATTTCGGGGAATCAGACAGTCACGAGCCTTTAGATTGGAAAAGTCCAACGCGTTTTGGAAAATCTGAATCTCGTGGTCTATGGCCTTGCTTTGGTCAATGTTGCCCGTAGCTTCCTCGAGGTAATGGTCCAGATCAATGCGGCCGAACTCGACTTCTTCATCTTTGACTTCCTTACGTACGAATATGCGAATGAATAAGTCGGAAATCCCGGTAATCACCCATGCAAAGGCGTAAAGCACTCCGTACCAAACGGCCATGGGAACGGCCATCATATTGAGCCAGCGGTTGGGGTTGATGCTGAAGATGGCTTTCGGAATGAACTCTGCAAATACCAGAACGATGACGGTGGAGATCAATGTTTGTCCGAGCACTACACCGAATTCGCCGATGCTTTGAGCAATCATCGGAAAGTATCCGCTGATGGCGTGCTCAATGACTTCACCCATATAAAGACCATAGACGACCAGTGCGGCATTGTTGCCAATGAGCATGGTGGCGATGAAGAGTTTGGGCTTATTGACGAAATGACCGATGATGCCGGAGGCAAAGACTCCTTGCTTTTTATCCAGCTCGATTTTCAGTTTGTTGGCGGTAATAAAAGCGATTTCCATTCCACTGGAAAAGGCAGAAGCCAGCAATGACAAGAAAATAATTAAGGGCCAATAGGAATCCATCTACGTGTAACAAACGAAACAGATATGATTAGGCTGTAACGTTCGCAGGCAGCGAGACAAAAGTAGTGAAAGGGAGGCAGTGGTGTGTTAAAAGCGTTAACCCTGTTGATTCCTTTCCATGCGTCGGCGCATCGACCGCCTGAACAGCCACCAGAAAAAGGAGATAGCAGGAATGTAGAATTTGTTGAATTCGCTGCGTGTTTGTGCTATGAATAGGACAGAGTAACAGGCAAATAGGAATGAGGCAATGGTAAATACCAGCCAAAAATGTTCGAGAAGTTTATTGGTTTTTTCCATTCGTCGTGTCTTGTTTTTCTTCGACCACGAAATCGCCTGTTGGTTGAATAATGCGATAGCGGGTGAAATTATCGTTGCTTTCGATGCCCAACCCGTGCAATGTACTTCCTCCGGCGAGTGTGATTTTTACCCGCTGCTCCGTATGAATGTGGGCGCTGTCCTGGTCATAAATGAGCTCTGAGGTTTCCAGTTTTTCGCCGGCCACATTCGATAGAACCACATTTCCCCAGGCTTTGAGCGATTTCTTTTTTTCAATGTAGATTCCACTATCGGCTTTGATACGTGCTTCCTCGCGCTGCAGACTGTCGAAGAAAATCATCGAAAATCCGCCGCCTGCCAGGATGTAGTCATCTTCGCCTTCAACTTCGTATTGCTCAAGCACGCCGGCTTCGAGTCGCGTTTGTTTCTTCCCCTTTTCTGAAAACGTGTAGGATGCGCCGTAACTCGTTTGCACGGGCTTGGTGTTCTTGTCCGTGATGGCCCGGATATCGGCAATATCGTTTCGACATGCGCAGAGCGCTAATGCCATGAGGCCGGTGAGTATGGTTGATTTATGCTCAGCCATGGCCTTAATCGTACTTCACCTGACGGAACCAGCGATCGAAGGATGAGGGTGAAAGTGAAAAGCCAACCATGAACGCTACGTAATCTTCGCGCACAAGCCCTTGGTCCAACGTCCCGCGCTGGCCGATTTCAACACCAATATTTATTTTGGATTGTGAGCGACTCACGGGAATGCTCAGACCGGCAGTAACTCCTGACTGTTGGATGCGTGTGCTCTTGATTACGAGTTCCGATTGATTCGTGCGATAGCCCACACGGTAATGCATGCGATTGAAGAAACTGTTGCTAACATCTGTCGTTGGTTTGAACTCTGCACCTGCAGACCAGCCTTGGGCGGATTGCAACCCTTCATCGAGGTTGGCATCTTCGCTGATGGAAAGGCGGTATAACGACCAATCCTGCAGTTTGAATTCAGCTCCGAGCATCAAAGCACCCCAGTTTTTATTGTAAATCTTGTATGCCAAACCCGCCTGTATCCGCTGTGGAATAATTAAGCGTCCATTAACGGCATCCAGAAAATGCGAGGTGTCACGAAAAGCGTTTGAACCCGTATAGCGCAAGGATGAAACCAGCTCGGTGTATTCTGCGCCTAGATCCGACTCCAACGCGTAAACAGCTCCGAGTTGTAGTGCCGATCCACCTATAATCCGACGCTGCGGATCACGGCGTGTGGTGAGATTCACCTTGTATTGAATACCAGCTTCCAGGCTTATTCCTTTCGCCCAGAGATTGGTGTAGTTAATTGTCGTGTAGTGCTCGGATTGGTCAAACGACACATAGTTCTCGCGTGTGATATTGCCAAAGATGTAATTGGCATTGAATCCGATGGCGAGTTGATGCAGTTTAACCTGATTGCTATCGTTTTTTTGTTTCAATGAATCAGCTGCGAAGAGTGAACCGAAGCGGAAAACGCGCGCTGTTCCAAAGGTTACTTTATTCAAGCCGCCACGACCATTGTAGCGGTATGTTGCAGTTAGGGTGTCGCTCAACGTGTCTTTCGAGGTGAACCGATAGTCGACGGAGCTATAGGGTGATAATCCAATGGCGAGGCCCCACTTTCCCAAAGGCTTTCGAAAACCCATACTCAGTTCATGCACCTGTCCATGGCCATAGGTCGAGGTCGAAGCTCCATTATTGGTGGTCGTGTATGCCCCTTTCAGCGTGGTTTGTAAGTTAGTGACATCCAGAAAAGCATAGGATGCAGGATTGGCCAAGTTGAGGGAAATAGGATCGGACTGAGCCGCGGTCATGCCACCCATTCCAAAGTGATTGGCGTTGCCGGGATTGTCGATGATGCCCAAGCCGAAGCGCGAATACACTGAATTGGGATTCGACTGCGCGAAAGCAGCAAGCTTCATTAACAGAAGCATTACGAGAAAACAGGTGCTACGCACAGTGGTATCGAAGAATTTCATGCAGCCCTTCGTGGGTTAAGTAAGGAGCGGCAAAAATGCTACTTTTCAGGTGCTTCTCAAAAAATGATGTGTCACCGCCTGTAATTATTACGATTAATTGTGGAAACAGCTCGCGGTAATGAGCCATCATTCCTTCGGTTTCATGCAGGATGCCTTGAAGCACGCCGCTCTCGATTGAGCCCTGTGTGTTTTTTCCAACAACATCGGTTGTCCAGTCCTTGCGCAAGGAAATCAAAGGCAAAGCACCTGTGTAGGTGTGCAGTGCGTTGAATCGCATGTGTATTCCCGGCGCGATGCTTCCGCCCATCAATGCTCCGTCAGCAACGAGGGTGTATGTCATGCAACTTCCACAGTCAATCACCAGAAGATTACCCTTTCCAAACCGTTTGATGGCGCCGGCGGCATTCGCGATGCGATCCCGTCCGAGCGTGGCCGGAGTTTCATAACGGATTTCAAACGGCAAACGCATGGTGGATTCCAATACAGTCAAAGGAACATTTAGAAGCGCTATGAGCTTCTGTGTTTCTTCTGAAGACCTTACGTCAGAGATAATTGCCCGGGTTGGGTTGTGCTTCCCAATGAACGATGGAAGCGCAAACTGCAGTTCATCATCCTCAAAGATGGTAAAATGATGGATTTCGCCGTCGCGGCAAAGCGAAAGTTTTGTCTGAGTGTTGCCCCTGTCGATGGCCAATTGCATGGTGCAAATTACGGCTTCTTCATGAGTCGGCGTTGCCTAAGAATATCGGCAAATATTCTCGGTAAATTCAGCGTGATGAAAAGAAGCATCCCCATGTATTTGCCGGCCAGGCGGCGAGGTTCGCGGATGGCGCGGTAGAGCCAGCGCAGCCCCATGCGTTTCATCCATTCAGGACTTTTCAATTCCGGGTGAGCCAGGTAGTTGAAGACACCACCAATACCGAGCAAGGTGCCTCTCGGCAGCAAGCGTGATGCACGTTGCATCAGTAGATCCTGTTTTGGACTGCTGATGCCGATCCAGATGAAGTCCGGTTTCAAGGATGCAATGGCGTTGAAATCCTCTTCAATGATAGGGTGCGTGATGATCTCTTCCTCGGATAGCATCGGGGGCGATTTCATTCCAAGGATGCATGCATGCGGGAATTCCTCCTTTAACCGTGCATCCAATGAGCGCAGTAATTCCGGTGATCCACCATAGAAGTAATGCGTCGATGGAGTCGCTAATAATGCTTTACACACATGAAAGCCTGAGACCGTGCGTACGTTTTTAAGGCCAATACAGTTGGCAAACCATTGCGACGGCTTGCCATCTGGCAGCGTCATACGGGAGTTGGTCAATAGGGCCAATAACCGTGTGTCTCGACTTGCAGCGCGAATTACGAAACTATCCGGGAAACAGATGTATGAACAGGGAGCATCCTTTGCGGAAGTCAATGACGCCAAAACCTCCTCTGTGTTTGTAGCATTGATGGGAACTCCCAAAAAAGAAAAGCGCTGTGTAGACAATTCGGTTTTCACGGTAGCAAATTACGACTGCGGCAAGCGTCAACAAAAGTGTCGATTCTCGCCTGCCATGTTTGCGTTTGCGACCATTGCCAGCGCTTCGTGCGCAGTTCATCGGTATCCGACGCTATGGCTTTCTTCACCAAATCGACGAAATCAAGGGGTTGATCACAGAATGAAATCAGTCTTTCATCAACAGGCATTCCCGACATACTGGGCAGACGCGTGACTACGACGGGCAAGCCGCACGCCAAGTATTGCCAGAGCTTACTCGGTGTTACGCCGCTATTGACGGATTCTGTGCGATAGGGTGCAATGCCGGCATCGCAGCTTTTGAGACATGCGTAGAGCGCTTCGCCGCTTAGTGGCCCGGTGAATTGTACTTGCGGAAACGCCTCGAGGTCTTTGCGAAAATCAGATTTTACCGGCCCGATACAGACCAATTCTAGCTGTGGGTCAGAAGCGAGTGCCTTCACGATATCCAGGGGTATACGTTGCCGATTGAATGCGGCTAGGAATGCAACGCGCTGTTTCGTGCTGCGTTGTATAGGCTCAGGAGCATCAGGCAGCGATGGTCCGGCGAGCGGAAGCGCAATCATGGATCGCACGTGAGGCCGAAATTTAGTAGCTAGATCATCGGCTGTTACCATCGTCAGTGCGCAATGTTGAAGCAGGGCGATTTCCTGCCTCCACTGGCCTTCCAGGAAGAAGTTCCATTTTTTGGCGCCACTTCGAGTGTGATCATCAGTAGCGTAGTACACTGATTTTTCATAATGACTATTGCAGGCGATGGAGGTATGATCGAAAGAAATCCAGACGCTGTTATTGGTGTCGCACACGGATTCGATGGCTCGGCGAATGCGGTTATAGTAGCGATTGCTAAGCATCGGAATCCGGTACCGCATTTTATATGGAATGGGCCAAACGTTTTTCAGCACGGTAATTCGATCCGAAACAGGAGTGAATGTTGCTGAGAAGAATAATCCGGTCGTGTTGGCTTCAACAAAGAGGCAGCTGTATCGTTCGCTCAACGCTTGCGTGAATTGATGGCGCGAACGCGGAATCTCATCCCACGGTGTACGCGTGAGAATGATGAAATCGTAAGCGCTGTTCGTCTCTTGGGCCATTATTTTAAGTTAGAGCGAATGATCAAAATGATTTGTGCAACCAGCAAAAATGGCGCAATCAGCATCGGTTGGTGTTTGGCGATGATACGTATTCTGTCCGGGAGATATACCCGTGACTGCCGCTTGAACAGGTCTCCCATCAGTTGCCTGAAGGAGGCTTTTTTAAGGGTGGAACCTGAGGAGGTCATCAGGTGATGCGCATACAAAACGATATCGGTATGAACGAGTGGTTGTACACCTTTGGATTTTGCACGAAGGCAAAAATCTTCATCGGAATGGTATTGCAGGAAGTCGCAATCGAATCCCTTAATTTCTTGAAAGATTTCGGAAGAAAAGGTCAGCCCTCTGCCTGGAAGCACATCACTTTCAATCGATGATGATGATGGTGTGTAGCTGCTCATTGCCGGTGTATTGCGCATTCTCTTTAGACCGAAATGGCGCAACTTCACTCCACTGAACATTACCCGGTGGGGCTTTTCGAAGGTGACGGAGATGGGAGCAAACACGTAATTCACTCCTGATGCCGCAATATGATTTAGTGTGTGGAGTAAGAAGTCGCCGGCAATCCTGCTGTCGTCGTTAATGATTTGAATTGCGGTGCAGCCCCGAGCTATGGCGTAACGAGCGCCTTCGTCTGCACAGCGAGTAAACCACCATTGGCCATCACCCTGCACGTAATCGATTGGATAGTCGAATTTCGACGGTAAGCCGGAGGTGTCGTCGGTGCTTCCGTCATTGACGATGATGATAAGCGGTTGAGGATTCAATTGCGCAGCCTGAGTGGTAAGCTCACTTAGCAGCTCATAGAGCACGGCGGAACGATTGAATGTTGGAATAACAATGCCCAGCTGTAAATTATGGAAGTTTGGAGCGTTCACGAAGTGGAGATGAAGTGCAGTTGAAAGTACAGCAACAGCGGGGTTAGCAGTATGGGGTTTGAAAATGCAATCGTGAGAACAACGATCGTAAGGAATGCCGGAAAGCGAGCTTCCGGATTGTATTG
>CANHYZ010000033.1 GCA_947464885.1 Flavobacteriales bacterium | reverse complement strand
TGCCTTCGCATACCTCCAGCAGATGCCCTGCTAGACCGAAGCCCGTTACATCCGTCATGGCGTGCACTCCATCCATCTTGCCAAAAGCCTCACCGATTTTATTCAGCGAGCTCATGTAAGCAATCGCCACGTCGAGGTGCGACGGATCATCCAGTTGTCCGCGCTTCACGGCCGCACTAATAATCCCCGCGCCGAGTGGCTTGGTGAGGTAAAGGAAATCCCCCTCCTTCGCGGTGTTGTTGCGCTTCAAATGTGTTCGATGAACGCGGCCACTCACCGCCAATCCGAAAATGGGCTCCGCGCTTTCGATGCTATGTCCTCCGGCAAGCGGCACACCGGCCAATCGACAGACAAAACGCGCGCCCTCGAGTACTTGCCGCGCATGACTCGTCGGTAGACGATCAACCGGCCAACCCAATATGGCTAATGCCATCATCGGGCTTCCACCCATGGCGTAGACATCACTCAATGCATTTGCTGCGGCGATTTTGCCGAATGCGGTTGGATCATCCACCATCGGCATAAAAAAATCTGTAGTGGCAATTAACCCTTCTTCCCCACTCCATTGCAAGACTGCGGCATCGTCGTGTGATTCATTACCCACCCACAACCGCGGATCGACAGGCAAATCATCGCTTGTCTGAAGTATCTCTTTCAAGGTTGCCGGTGAAATCTTGCATCCGCAACCGGAACCTTTGCTGTAGTGTGTCAGTTTAATATCCTCCATGTTCGATTGCTTCGTTTGGTTTCAACCGGATTAATTCATGCGCGATAGAGCGAGCATCATCGTCTTGAACACTGATTACCCGCTCGTACTTACCCTTTCGTTCCCGAATGGCATGCTCGTAATTCCGGTCATAATAATCCAACAACGGCATGACCCAACCCCTCAGGTCGCCCTCGCTGAGCGCGTCCAAACTGAGCTTGACACGATCGCCACCCATCCGCTTGGTTATGCCCCGGGTTTTTTCTGCAAGCAACTCTTTGTCGAATTGTCCATATTCGCTGAGGATGCGCGTGGCACGGGCCTCTACGGGACGATCAACAGAAATCAAATCAGCACCGGTAGATTGATCAAAGAAGACATCGGGTATCCGGATCTTTCCAATGAACCGGCTTTCATTTTCAATCCAAAGTCGGTTGCAATCGAGATAATCACGCAATGCCCAAGCAAGTTTGTTTTCAAACATCTCCTGTGTTGGCTGTTCGGGCATTCCAAGACCGCCGAAAGCTGATCCACGATGATTGGCGAGTGCTTCCAAATCAACAACCGCCTCGTTGAGTAACTGAAGTTCCTGTAAAATTTCCGTCTTACCCGTGCCTGTTTTTCCGGACAACACCAGCAAAGGCCACTTGCGCGCAAAGAGTGTAAGACAATCCTGACGAAACTCCTTATATCCGCCTTCCAGCACATGCACCTCTAGGCCTGCTGAAGAAAGCAACCATCCCATCGTATTACTGCGAATACCACCTCTCCAACAGTAGATCAAAACCTTTCCTTGCGGAGCCACATTCTTGGCCGCATCGATGTAGGATGCAAACTTGTGACCTACCAACTGATAACCCAAATACACCGCTGCGTCTCGTCCGCTCTGCTTGTAGGTTGTGCCCACTTGATGGCGTTCGTCATCATTGAGCAGTGGAAGATTGAACGCGCCTGGTATATGGCCTTGTGCAAATTCCTTAGGGCTTCTCGCATCCAACAAGGGTATGCCGCTTTTCACCTGCTCTAAAAACGCTGTTATTTCGATGGTTTTCAGCATGGACTATCTGCCGTCCCCGTCCAGTAAATTCCCCAATCCACCGAGGATGCTTCCCTCCTCTTTGCGTCCACCGGGACCGGCAAACGACGCTATGCGAGAAGCTAAACGCGATATTGGCAACGTCTGCAGCCAAACCGTACCGGGGCCGCGCAGTGTCGCAAAGAAAAATCCCTCTCCGCCAAATAGTGTGTTCTTCACACCTCCCACAAACTGGATGTCGTAATCAATTGTCTGGGTATAGGCCACAACACAACCGGTGTCAATCTTTAACACTTCACCCGGCTGCAAATCGCGCTTCATGATGTGACCACCGGCATGGCAAAACGCCATTCCATCACCTTCAATTTTTTGCATGATAAAACCTTCGCCACCAAAGAGACCCGTTCCCAGCTTGCGCTGAAACTCAATGCCGATGGACACGCCTTTGGCTGCGCAGAGAAAAGCGTCCTTCTGACACACAATCTTCCCGCCCATTTGCTGTAAATCCAGCGCGATGATCTTACCGGGATAAGGCGATGCAAAAGCAACCTTAGCCTTGCCCATACCCTGATGGGTGAAGGTGGTCATAAATAAACTTTCGCCCGTGAGCAAGCGTTTTCCGGCGCCCATCAATTTGCTGAAGAAACCACCGCTTTGCTGACTTCCGTCGCCAAAAACGGTTTCCATCTGGACTCCATCATCCATATACATAAATGCCCCGGATTCGGCAACGACCGTTTCCTGCGGATCGAGCTCAATTTCCACACACTGCATCTCTTCACCGAAGATGCGATAGTCGATTTCGTGATTGTTTCTCATGGTTCTGTCTTTTGAGGGTAAAGATAGGATTGTAGGAGTATAGGATTGTTGGGATAGTATTGGTTTGCTTCGTTTGTGATGAAAGGTCTATATTATCTTTCGGATTCTTTTAGACATATTCTTTTCAACTGAAACCACGCCTATGAGCTTCGATTCCACTTCCCCTTCACACAAGCAAGGATTTAACGCGCTTCTCGTGGAGTGCACATCGTTGATTATTCAGTCGGACGAAAAGAATTTCTCTCAACGACTGGATGAGTTGCTCTCGCGTATCGGGCAGTTCTCCGGCGTAGATCGCTCTTACTTTTTTTCGTTTGATTACGCAGAAAGAACCTGTTCCAACACGAACGAGTGGTGCAAGTCCGGCGTTGAGCCGCAAATCACCGAACTACAAGGAATACCCATTGAGGTCATACCCATGTGGATGGAAACCTTATTGGAAGGACGTGAAGTTTACATCGATGATCTCGCAAAACTTCCGGAAACATGGTCTTCTGAAAAAGCCATTTTAGAACCACAGGGAATTCAATCCCTACTTGTGCTTCCGGTTCGTGAAAGCGAGTTTCTCTTCGGGTTTATTGGATTTGATGCCGTTGATGAAAAAATTGTATGGGATGATTCATCGAGAATGTTGCTGCGCCTCATTGCAGACAACGTCGGTTCGGTAATGCGCCGCAATGAACAGAACAAAGAACTAGCGGCGAAAATCCAACTCGCTGAAGAGCTTGCTGCACAAGCCAATGAAGCTAACAAGGCCAAGTCTGAATTCCTCGCAAACATGTCGCATGAAATCCGCACACCCCTGAATGGTGTTATCGGTTTTGGCGAGTTGCTCAATGCGACCGAACTCAGCCCAACGCAAAAAGAGTATGTCAAGTTTCTGAATGAATCTGCTGCTCTGCTTATGGAGCTGATCAATCAGGTGCTGGATCTGGCAAAAATCGAGGCCGGTAAAATGCAACTCAATATTGAGCGCTGCAGCCCGCGTAAGATTTTCGAAACAGCCGTTCAACTCACACAACATCTGGCTGATAAGAAAAATGTCAAGGTCTATCTCACGCTTGATTCAAAACTACCGACAACCGTTTATGCTGATTCTATTCGCCTTTCGCAAGTGGTGATTAACCTATTGAGCAACGCAATAAAGTTCACCGACAAAGGAAGCGTGACGCTTACAGTAGATGTTCAGGCGGGAAGCAATGCATCATCTGTAGCACTCACCGTTGGGATTCGCGACACAGGCATTGGAATCTCCGATGCCCAAAAACAGGTGCTGTTCACCGCCTTTGGTCAAGCGGATGCATCTACATCGAAGCGCTATGGAGGCACAGGACTTGGGTTGGTGATTTCAAACAACTTGCTTCACCTGATGAACAGTCGGGTTGAATTCGAAAGCGAGCTAAATAAGGGTAGTCACTTTTATTTCACTCTGGAACTGCCTTCTGAAAAGGAGCCGATTCAAGCGCCATCCGCATCAGTAGATTTGAAGCCATTGGCTAGTGCAGCAGCGGCAGGGAACCTGAGATCGGAGAAGCCTGTTGCGCTTATTGTCGAAGACAATGAACTTAACCTCGTTCTCTGCCGAACCTTACTCGCAAAACTCTATCCTCACTACACCTTCATTTCTGCCACAAGCGGTTATCAAGCCATCGAAATGGTCGAACAGCATAATCCAGAGTTTATACTCATGGACATTCAAATGCCCGATATGGACGGACGAGAGACTACGCAGAAATTGCGCGAACTAAACTACAACAAGCCCATCATCGCCTGCACGGCCAATGCGATTTCCGGTGAGCGCGAGAAATGCCTCGACGCCGGTATGGATGACTATATCGCCAAGCCTATCAATCAGGAATTACTCCAGGAGATTGTCGACAGGAACGTGCGTTTTTAAACGTGCATGAGCGTTTAGACACACCGCCCTTTAACCGGAGTTGACCTCAGGTCGGGCGGGTTAACAACGCAGAAGAAAAAACGTGTGATGAAAACAGGCGCGTTCCTCAAAATCCTCTGGCAGCTGCGGTCGTCTAAGTTGGCAATACACTTTCGCAAAAAGCCAATTCATCGGACTGATATAGATTGCCTGTTGCGTTGACGCTATAACATAACTTCGGTGAAGTATGAAGAAACAGTCTCCACCGCAAATAACCCAAAACGAGCAACGTATCAAGGAAGCCGCGCGTGAGGTTTTCCTGAAACATGGCCTTGAAAACGCGCGCACTTCAGACATTGCCGCGCTATCGGAATCGAATCCATCTCTAATCTTCTATCACTTTCGGAGCAAGGAAAAACTCTATCAATTGGTCATGCTGGAAGAATTGGACGTTTTTCTAAAAGGATTGGTGCCCATAGTCAAGGATCCCGCTACAGAGTTCGAAAAGAAAGTGGAACTCTTTGTCGAACACTTCAACTGCCTTGTCAGTCAAGGTCCACATGTAGCGATGTTTGTTCTGACCGAAATGCTGAAGCGTCACTCGGTCGTAAAGATTGCTATCAAAAAAATGAGCAACACTTTGCGAAACTCAGTGATGGCGGAACAGCTGCGTGGGGCGGTTAGCAGGGGGAAATACAAGTCGGTTTCTTTCGCGCATGTCATCATGAATGTTACGGGTCTTACTGTTTTTCCGGTGATTGCCGGGCCGATTATCTCCATTATGGGTGGAATGAAACAAGCTGAGTACGATCAGTTGGAGCGTGACCGTCAGCGCGAAATCACGGCGTGGGTACTGCACATGCTTCGCTGAGGCGTGCTACTCGGGTCGACCCAAATCGCGCTTTAGAGTTGAGCTATTGATGCTGTGTTGGTGCTGAGTGTTTGAGCCACGAATGCACGAATTGTTTCTCCTCGGCTCTGCGGTTGGGAAATCATGCTTAGTGCAGTGCCATATCGGAGTCGCCACGAATGCACGAATGATTTTCTGCGGCTCTGCGGTTAGGAAATCACACTTAGGGCGATAATGCCTGGTTAGCGCAACGAATGCACGAATAGTTTCTCCTCGGCTCTGCGATTAGCAAAAACAAAAAAGGCCATCAACAAATAAATGTGATGGCCTTCGCTCCTCAGCCTGGGCTCGAACCAGGGACCCCATGATTAACAGTCATGTGCTCTAACCAGCTGAGCTACTGAGGAATCTTCGGTTGAGTCTCTATTCGAAAATCAAGCGATGACCACTCGTTCACTTCAGCAATCCCGGCTGAGCCGAGACTAAAGCACCGATTTCAGGGGGTTGTTCTGAAAAGGGCTGCAATATTACAACTTATCCCGCAATCCACAATATCTTCGCGCAAAATTTTTTTCTATGGCCAGTCTTGTTGCTGTTGGCACCGTTGCCTTCGATTCTATTGAAACACCTTTCGCTAAAATGGATCACGTCATCGGCGGAGCCGCTACGTATATAACATTGTGCGCTTCCCATTTCGTCAAAGAATCGGGACTTGTGTCTGTCGTGGGCGATGATTTCCCACAATCTATGCTTGACGAAATGACCAAGCGCGGTATCGATCAGGGCGGCCTGCAAATCAAACAAGGCGAAAAGTCATTCTATTGGTCCGGTAAGTACCACTACGACATGAACTCACGCGATACGCTGGTCACAGACCTCAATGTGTTGGCCACATTCGACCCTGTTATCCCGGAAGCCTATAAAAACTGCGACTTTTTGATGCTCGGAAACTTGGCCCCTGCCGTCCAAATGCGCGTCATTGAGCAACTCAACGAACGCCCGAAGCTCGTGGTGATGGATACCATGAACTTCTGGATGGACATCGCTTGGGACGACCTCATGCAAGTGATTGCGAAGGTCGACGTGCTCACCATCAACGACGAAGAGGCGCGTCAAATGGCCAAAGAGCACTCACTGGTAAAGGCTGCTAAGAAAATTCTTGAGCTCGGCCCCAAATACCTCATCATCAAAAAAGGTGAACACGGAGCACTCCTTTTCGATAAAACAAATGTCTTTTTTGCACCGGCTCTTCCATTAGAAGAGGTAGTCGATCCTACAGGCGCAGGCGACACGTTCGCAGGCGGCTTCATCGGATACTTGGCTCAAACAGAAAATATCTCTTTTGAAAACATGAAGCGCGCCATCATCGTTGGTTCAGCAATGGCTTCATTTACCTGCGAAAAATTCGGTCCCGATCGATTACTTGAAATCACGAAAGAGGAGATTCACGAGCGCATTGAACAGTTCGTGCAATTGACGGAATTCGAGATAGAGCTGGTGTAAGGGTTAATCTCATAGCCCACCATTTAAATGGTGGGCTGAACGCAAGATTGAATGGTGGGCTGCGCGCATTGGACAACACAAAAAACAATTCGTGCATTCGTGGCCTCACCTCACAACCGTGAAAGCTGCGCGCACCCCTTGCTCCGTTACCACACTGTAAATACCCGCTGACCAAAATTGAACATCCACGGTCGCCTGTATCTGCGTGATTACGCCCGAATAAACAACGCTTCCCGATGCATCATAGATCCGGTAAGCCGAGCCCTGCCCTTGACTAAACATCACCCGTAGTTGATCTGTGCAGGGATTCGGATAAGTTGCAATTCCTGCTGACAATGGCGAGGTAACCACCCCCAACACCACCTCAAACCCGGCCGATACTTCCGACTCACACACGTCCTCAATAGAGATCACAGAATACACACCGTCTTCCGTTGCCAAATATTCCGCGCCAGTGGCATCCGGAATCGTCTCCCCATTCAAAAACCACTGGTGACCGGCAGCATCATCCGACAACAACAACTGCCCATCGGGCGTTAGCATTCCGGCGGTGATTACGGGAGTCGCAACATCCAGTACACTCAAGATTAAAGCTTCACTCACAGCAGAACATCCATTTTCATCCACTACCATCGCCGTCCATACTCCCGCCTGAGAAACCTCAAGTGCATTGACGAAATCCGTAACAAACTCTACCCCATCCAGCAACCACGTGTACGACAATGCTGCAGAGGCCTGAACATCGAGTAACTGAGTCTGCCCCACACAAATATTGACGCTGCCAACCGGCTCCATAAGCACAACCGGCGCGTCAAACATCACCACTTCTACAGCTTGCGATAACGCCACACAACCCACCGTGTTGGTCAATTCAACACTATAATTACCGGGAGCCGTAACCAACAATTCCCCTGATTCCTCCCCAACCAATACACTATCGCCCAACATCCATACGTAAGCGTTTCCTGACGCGGCTGAGATTGTTAGCGTATCCGTGCCACACAATACCGGCCAATCATTCTCCACCGACAACGAACCGTCCGGCAATGACTCAACGACGACCTCCACACTGTTAGACAACTCACGACATCCATTACTGTCAGTTATTCTTGCGGAATAGATTCCTGAATCAAATACCGTCCATAAGACATCAGAAGCGCCGACAATCGGTGCGTTACTATTCAACCACTCAATGCTGCCGCTGCCCGACGCAATCGAAAGTTGCAGCTGATCTCCCGCGCAAAAAACTGTTGGACCATTGGCTACAATCATCACCTCTTGCTGTGGCAAATACTCCAGGAATACAGAACTCGTAATCGCCTCACAACCCGTAGTTGTTTCCGTCACCAAGGCATGATACTCGCCGGCGTCTGAAACCCAGAGCGAGCTTCCCGATTCGTTAAGAAGCAATGCCTCGTCATGATACCACAGAAGTTGCTGATTGGATGAAGCACTCGCAACCAACTCAAGACTGTCGCCTTCGCAAATGGCCGGTGAACCGGCCCAAGCCACCGCAACCTGCGGTAGCGGATGAATCACTACACTCACAGGAGCTGACGTGCTCACGCAAATCGACCCTTCATTGCCAACAACTGTGTAATCGCCGGATTGCCCCGCTTGATATTCCTGCTGTTCCGCACCCACGATAATTGACCCATTGCGATACCATTGCCAGATCACCTCGCTGCCCGCACCGGCGCCTGAAGCGGAGAGAAGTACTGCCTGTCCTTCACACGCTGACGTGCCTGAAGGCGCTAGTATTTGAGCATTTAATGGCGATAGAATAATAACCTCCACCGGCGCTGATTCCAGCTGACACAACAGAGAAACCACAATGACCGTATAGATGCCCGACTGATTGGCTACATAGGATTCCGTGGTAGCGCCATCGATGTACTCGCCATCTCGCAGCCAGGCTATACCGTTAGCACCGGTGATGGTGGCCGTTAAAGTCACAGCCTGACCACAGCCAATGACCGGACTCGGTTGGTCGATGACAACACTTAAACCGGCCTCACCTGTCGAAGCACGTTCATAACCGTTTTCTGAAGCCGCTCGCTGCGCCTCCAGAACACCCGCAGACACCAACAGCAGCAATAACAATACTATCCAACGCATTTTCATACCCGCAAAATAAGCCCTTTTTCACCCTTCGACACATCCACACTCAGTCCCCAGTCCCCAGTCCCCAGTATTCAGTATTCAGTCCCCAGTATCCAGTCCCCAGTAATCAAAAAGGGCCGCCTTGCGGCAGCCCCTTTGAATATGCATGTTTGCAGGTTTCGATTAGAACAACCAACCTAAACGGATAGTTGACTGGAAGTTTGGACCCCAACCTGAAGTTTTGGTAGGGCTGATCGCGTCCACATCAGGAATAATTTCACCACCTGGGCCAATGATAGTCTGATATTCGATTGCAGTACCTTCATTGTTCCAATCAGCTTGATAGAAATCTGAGTCGTTTTGCGCATCTGGACGACCTCCTGTGCTCTCAGCACCAGTGCTGTATTTCCAAGCATCTTCGTTGCTAGCTGTAGTTTCACGATCCTTGTAAGATGTGTTTTGGAAACCAAGGCTAACTTCAGCACCCAAGTAGAAATTGTCAACGAAATAGAAGTCAACACCGGCCAAAGCATTCAAACCGAATGAGCTAGAACCGTTCTTTACAGTCATGTCCCAAGTCTGCCAGTTTTCAGGCTTCGACTGGTCGTCAGCGTTGTTTGAGTTGTGGAACTCACGCGTCATCTCAGAGCTAGACATTGAATACGCCAACTCAGCACCTACGTAAGGAGACAGACGATCTGTACCCTGGAAGTGCATCTCATAACCTGGACGGATTGAGAAGTTGAACGACTTCATGCTCTGGTTCAATTCAGGAAGTACCACCTTGGCACCGTCTGAACCATCCACTTGTGCCTGCTGCTCATAAACCTCAGACATGTTGGTACCACCGATGTTGAAACCAACACGGATAGCACTGCTTTCACTGTTAAACATACGGAAACGGAAACCGTTTGGCATGCCGATCGGAGAACCTCCGAATGGATTAAACTCCACTTCAAGGTTCTTTTCTCCACCTTGAAACTTCTGAGCTTGTGCACCTACCGCAGCGGTTGCAACCAGCGCGATAAACAAAACTGCTTTTTTCATATAAATTGAATTTTGGATTTGTACCGACAAACATCCGATGAATTCATTCCCCCTAACTGTTAAAAAGTGGACTTTTTCAACAATGGGGTTGTGAATTTGTTAATAACCTCAAAATCACTCAACAGTAACGCTCTTGGCGAGGTTTCTTGGTTGATCTACGTTGCATCCGCGCATCACGGCGACGTGATACGAAAGCAGCTGAAGCGGGATAACCGACACAATCGGCACCAAACTGTCATCTGTTTTCGGGATTTCAATGGAATGATCCGCCAACTCGCTCACGGTTTTATCTCCGGCAGTCACGATGGCAATCACCTTTCCTTTACGCGCCTTGACCTCTTGTATGTTGCTCACGACCTTCTCATAGGAATGCCCATGGGTAGCGATTACAAAGACCGGCATTTCCTCATCGATCAACGCGATAGGTCCGTGCTTCATTTCTGCCGCCGGATAGCCCTCCGCGTGGATGTAGGAGATTTCTTTCAGCTTCAACGCGCCTTCCAGGGCTACCGGGAAGCTATAGCCACGGCCGAGATACAAGGCATTGCGGTGATCTTTATAAATCTCAGCAATGGTTTCAACAATCGCATTCGTTTTGAGCACCTCTTCCACTTTATCCGGAATAGAACTCAGCTCCGCCATCAAGCGGTGCAAGCGATCCTTTGATATCGTTCCACGCTTATCGGCTACGGAAAGCGCAATCAAGTAAAGAACTGCAACCTGAGCTGTAAATGCTTTGGTGGAAGCAACGCCAATCTCCGGACCCGCGTGCGTGTAGGCTCCTGAGTGCGTCGCACGTGAAATCGTTGATCCCACGACATTGCACACACCGAAGATAAACGCGCCTTTATCCTTCGCCAACTCAATGGCAGCAAGCGTATCCGCCGTCTCACCCGATTGCGAAATGGCGATCACAATATCACCGGGCTGAATAATCGGATCACGGTAACGGAACTCAGAGGCGTATTCCACCTCGGTAGGGATGCGCGCAAATTCTTCAAAAAGGTACTCTGCCACCAAACCGGCGTGCCATGATGTACCACAAGCTACAATGATGATGCGATTGGCATTCATCCAGATTTCCTCGTGACGGTCGATACCGCTCATCTTGACCATCCCGTGATTGAGGTTCAGACGACCACGGATGGAATCATGAATCGAGCGCGGCTGCTCATG
>CANHYZ010000032.1 GCA_947464885.1 Flavobacteriales bacterium | reverse complement strand
GGCATCGCTAGGGAAAGCCGGATATACCACTCTAAGGCCCGGCGTATGGAAGAACCATGCCTCGTTGCTTTGGCTATGGAAGGGTCCGGCTGCCATACCCGCTCCGGTGGGCATGCGCACCACAACGTCGGCATGTTCATGCCATCGGTAATGGATTTTCGCCAGATTATTAACGATTTGATTGAATCCACAAGTGACGAAATCTGCAAATTGCATTTCAACCATCGCCTTCCAGCCCTTCATGGAAAGGCCTAGTCCGGTGCCGACGATGGCAGACTCGCACAACGGCGTGTTACGCACACGGTCCTTACCGAAAGCTGCTACAAATCCTTCTGTTACTTTAAAAACGCCACCATAGTCTGCGATATCCTGTCCCATCAAAACCAGTTTCGAATGGCGCTCCATGCTCTGGCGCAGACCGTCGCTGATAGCGTCGATGAAGCGTTTTTCACTAGATTGTTGGCTTGCGGGTTTGACCTCGGTGTTATCGAACGGCGCAAAAAGGTCGTTGATTTCCTTGTTGGTCTCCGGCGTGATATCCGGCTCTGCGTATGCAATTTTCAGCGCGTCATTGATTTGCTGTTTAAGTTCTGCGCGGATCTTACCCTCTTCGTCTTCGGATATAATCCCGCGCTCAAGTAGCCATGCTTCGTAGTTGTCGACGGGGTCTTTTTTCTCCCATTCAGGAATTAAACCGTCCGGGTAGTATTTGGTGCCACTGGCCTCTTCGTGGCCACGCAAGCGAAACGTCATGAACTCCATCAAGATAGGTCTGGGGCGTTTGCGAATACTTTCTGCAGCCTTTTTCACAGCCGTATATACCTCTACTATATTGTTACCATCCACTTGTATGGCGTCTTCAGCAGGCATTCCGTAGCCAATAGCCTTATCGATGAATTGCTTGCATCGGAATTGTTCGCGGCTTGGCGTTGAAAGTCCCCAGGCATTGTTTTCAATGGCGATAATGACCGGTAGATCCCACACGGTAGCCACGTTCAGTGCTTCATGAAAATCGCCTTCGCTCGCTCCGCCATCGCCACAGAAAACAATAGTCGCCCTTTGTTCTCCGCCCAACTTGCTCGCCAGTGCAATGCCATCAGCAATACCGAGCTGCGGACCGAGGTGCGAAATCATTCCGACGACCTTGTGAGCCTGTGTGCCGAAATGGAAAGAGCGATCGCGTCCTTTGGTAAACCCACGCTCCTTGCCTTGAAATTGCATGAAGAGTTGGTCAAGGGGTAGGTCACGGCCCGTGAATATTCCAAGGTTACGGTGCATTGGGAGGATATATTCCTCCTTATCCATGGCAAGTGCAACACCTACGGAGATCGCTTCCTGTCCAAAGCTGCTGAACCATTTGGAGATTTTGCCCAGGCGCAGTTGGCTCAGCATCTTTTCCTCAATTAAGCGAGGAAGGAGTATGGCCTTATACAGACGAAGAAGTTCGTCATTCGTGAGGCCATGGTTCTTGTTGAATTTTATGAGGGGCTTGCGCAACGTAGGCATACTTGGATTTTGGCCGTGAAAATAGGTCGATTGAGCCATTTCTTGCAACTCAGGCTCGCCTTTATTGGCTGCAATACAATAATGGCGACATTATTATATTGTGCTAGAATCAATGAAAAATAAACATGCTAATTCACTTGAAATAAATTTTATGATTAGCGTCAATTTTATTCTTGGTTGGTTTTTTATTTGGGTACATTTGCCATCAAATCAATCTTTTATTTTATGGCAAAAGCGATTTATTTACTGCAAATCCGTAAGCGGATGGAGTCCATTCAGAAAGAATATAATGCGCTGTCGGAGGCATACCAGATTCTGTCTTCTGCAGGCTCCACGCGCGGAAGAAAGGCTAAGATTCCGACTCTTCAAGAGATGTTGGGCTCAGAGGTAAAAGTAAAAACCGGACGTCGTGGTCGTCCGCCGGGCGCTAAGAATAAGCCCGGTGCGAAAAAGCCGGGTCCAAAGCCTGTAGTGGCCAAAGTAGCTTCTGTGAAAGCTGAAAAGGTTAAGCAGGTTGCGGTAGTTGCTGAAAAGGCATTGAAAACCGAGGCAAAACCGACTGTAGTGAAATCTGTGAAGGCAGTTAAAGCATCTAAGCCTTCTAAGGCTGTGAAGCCCGCAGTTTCCAAGCCTGTTGTGGTTAAGCCGGTTTCGAAGGCAGAAGAAAAAGTGGCACTGAAGAAACCTGCTAAAGGACCAAAGGGAAAGCGCACCCGTATTCCGAATCTTGCTGAGAAAATTCAGGATTTGGTTGCGAAATCAGGGCGATTTACCACCAATTCTGTGATTACCGATAAATTGGCGAGTTTATATCCAGGAAAATCGCGATCGGATTTGGGTAAATATATCTCTGTTATTCTGGCGAATATGAAGGCGCGCAAGGAATTAGCTGTTGTTACTCAAGACGCGAAAGGTAATAAAATGCGCTCAGGCCTTTGGGGATTGCCAACATGGTTTGAAGGCACTAAACCGAAAGTAGATTTTTTGAAATAAAATAGTCGAAACGAGCCCTGAAAAGGGCTCTTTTCATAAATGAATTTTGGTTGAATAGACCAACATCGTATGGTATTCGAAACGGAACTAGTATTAACACTGGAACAGTCGGCCCAGGATGGATTCCTGGAGCGAGCGCTCTCTGCGCAACTCGACAAGAAAAATGAGCCTTTCACATTTCGCATTTTGCGTCGCAGTATTGATGCACGCGGTCGAGCCGTGAAATGGAATTATAAGATTAAAGTCTATACTAACGGCGCAGAGCCCGAGCCGGAATATGCGAAGCGGGATTTTCAACCTGTTCAGAGTAACCGACGCGTGGTCATCGTTGGAGCCGGTCCGGCCGGACTTTTTGCTGCGTTGAAATTGATCGAGGCAGGGGTCAAGCCGATTATAGTGGAGCGCGGTAAAGATGTCAGAGCGCGCAGGCGCGATTTGGCCGCAATACACAAGGAGCATCGTGTAAATCCCGATTCCAACTATTGTTTTGGCGAAGGTGGAGCCGGTACTTATTCCGATGGGAAATTGTATACGCGAAGCACCAAGCGCGGCGATGTGCGCAGCGTTTTAGAAACGCTTGTGCAGTTTGGTGCGTCGACGGACATTCTTATAGATGCCCATCCCCACATCGGAACCAATAAGCTTCCGGGTATTATTGCAGCGATGCGCGAGAGCATTATTGCCTGTGGTGGCGAGGTGCATTTTCAGAGTCGTGTCGAGGATATTGTGTTAGATGGGGCGCTTGTTTCCGCGCTTCGGCTGTCGGACGGTCGTTTGGTTTCAGGGGATGCTTATATTCTTGCCACAGGGCACAGTGCCCGCGATATTTATGAATTGCTCTATAAGCGTCAAGTCGCTTTGGAATTCAAGCCTTTTGCCATGGGGGTTAGGGCTGAGCACCCGCAGTCACTCATTGATGCCAATCAGTATCACTGCAGTGTGCGCCCCGATTCATTACCCGCTGCCAGTTATAGTTTGGTGCATCAAGTGGGAGGTCTTGGTGTCTATTCCTTTTGTATGTGTCCGGGCGGCATCATTGCACCGTGCGCCACTGCTCCCGGGGAGGTGGTCACTAATGGTTGGTCGCCAAGTAAGCGCAATAATCCCTGGGCAAATAGTGGCATTGTGGTGCCTGTTCACTATGATCATTTGGGCGCCTTTCAGCAATACGGTGTTTTGGGTGGAATGTATTATCAGCGAGCGTTGGAACAAGCCTGTCATGTGGCTGCAGGCGCTACGCAGGCCGCTCCGGCTCAGCGCCTGACGGATTTCATTGAGCGACGCACCTCTTCCGTGATTCCCAAAACATCTTACCAGCCGGGAGTCGTTCCTTGCGACTTCAACACACTTTTGCCTGAGCATATCGGTTACCACTTGCGCGAGGGATTCAAGGCCTTTGGTAAAAAAATGAAGGGTTATGTCTCCGACGAGGCAGTAATTGTTGGACCGGAAAGCAGAACATCTTCACCGGTGAGAATACCGCGGGATTCCGAAGGGCTGCATCATCCCCAGCTGCAGAACCTTTATCCATGTGCTGAAGGTGGGGGATATGCCGGCGGTATCGTGAGCGCGGCCATGGACGGGGAACGTGTTGCCCTTGCTGCGGCTGCCCGCATATTGATCTGATTCAAAAGGTGATTGTTAAAGTTTTGGATGAAATGCATTCAAAATCAAACATATTGTGATACATTTACGTTCAAGGAGAAGTTCGAAATCATGGAAAATCGGTTGCTGAAATACGTACTGGTCGTTGTTGTCATGCTTTGCAGCTGTCCTGTCTGGGCGCAAAACGATATTGCTCACGTCTTTGGTCAATTAAAGGATCAGACTACCAAGAAGAAATTGGAGGGTGTTACCGTTCAGGTTTTTAAGGACGGAATGGTATTCGACTCCTACAACGCAGGAACCACGGGTAAGTATGATTTCAAGTTGCCTTTAGGTTTTACCTACGACATCAAGTTTTCAAAGGGAACTGAGTATTTATCTAAGGTTATTCGCATCGATACCCGCAACATTCCCGAAGAAGATCGCTATGGAGGTTTCGATATGAATGTTGACGGTACACTTTTCCCTTACCGTCAGGGATTCAACACGGATTTATTACGCGAACCGCTTGCTAAAGCGACTTATAATCCTTCAGAGGATGGTTTGTCATTTGATTTTGCCTACAGCGAGCAAAAGGCGAAGGAGATTGATGCAGAATTCAAGCGTCTGGATGACATTGAGAAGAGCTTGGCCAAACTGAAAGCTGATTTCGATAAGTTCGTGAAGGATGGTGACCAGAAGGTCATGGAGAAGAAATACGCAGATGCCATTGGCAATTATCGCAGTGCGTTGGGTATTTTCCCGGATGATGCCGGCGTAAAGGCAAAACTGGCCGATGCCCAAGCTAAGCTGGATGAAGAGAATGCCAATAAGGATCTGGAGGCTCGCTACAAGAAGTTAATTGATGAGGGCGATGCACTGTTTGAGCAGAAGAAATACACCGATGCCCGCACGAAGTTTACGCAGGCAAAGGACCTGAAGAATCAGGCTTACGAGAAGGAGATGCTTCACAAGATTGAGCTTGCTATCTCCGATGGTCAGAATCGAGGCATTTACAATGCGCTCATCGATGATGCTGACAAGAAGTTTACCAATAAGGACTTCGCTGTTTCGATCGAGAAATACAAGGAGGCATCCAAGCTTTATCCTACTGAAAGCTATCCCAAAGACCAGATATTAAAAGCGGAATCTGCGCTCAAGGATATGTTGGCGCTCGAATCAGAGCGCATGCGTATTGAGAAGGAATATCAGGATAAGCTTGCACTCGGAGCGCGCAGCACCGATGAAGATAAATTGGAGCAGGCAATCATGCATTACCGCGCAGCCTCGGATTTAAAGCCTTTGGAGCAATTGCCCAAGGACAAGATTGCTGAACTGGAAGCTCTGATTGTGCAACGAAAAGAGCAGCGTGAGTTGGATGATGCGAATGCAGCGGCCAACGCAGAACGTGAGCGTATCGAGAAGGAATACAATGACATCATTGTCGTGGCTGATGCTTTATTTACCGAGCAAAAACTGGCTGAGGCCAGAGAGCGGTACGAGGCGGCATTGGTTGTGAAATCTGATGCACAATATCCAAAGTCGAAGATTGAAACCATAGACCTCTTGCTTGCTCAATTGGCGGAGAACGATGCCAATGCGGCCAAAGCAATGGCTGACTCCTTAGCTGCGATGGCTGAGGCCGAACGACTCGAGGCGGAACGACGATTGGCTGAATTACTCGAACAGGAGCGTTTGGATGCCGAGCGTAAACAGAAGGAAATAGAAGAGGCGCGTTTGGCGGCCGAAGCGAAGCTTCGCGCAAAGAAACGCAACTGGGATAGCAACGTTGATATCGAGGCGGAGGATCAAGTGGAGCGTTATTACCGAGAGGCAGCCGAGAAGGAGTATGCCAACAAAAAGCGCATGAAGGAGCAGGAGATTCAAGATTACGTTGCTTTCTTCGAACAGAAGGATAAAGATTCGGATGTGTTGGTTTCCATCAATAGGGATCGAGCACGTTCTCAGTTTGAAACCCAATCGGAGTTGCTCAACATCGGCGCGAGTATCCAAAATGCGGCCATTGCCGACAATGAGCGCAAGAAAAAGGAAAATGGCAAGGAGCAAACGGAGGCTCAAAAACGCGCAGATTTGAGAATCCAGGATAATCAGGAGAAGGTTTCGAAACAGCAAGACTTCCAGGAGTCGGTGAAGCAAACCGATCGCTATCGCAAATTGAATATCGATAAGAATGAGGCGACGTTCAATCGCATGCAAAAGAACAACGAGGATTATCAGCGCAAAGGTGACACCGGACGTGCAGAGAATGTTATGAAGACAGAGGTCACTCGTCAGCGACAAAGTTCTGTGGGGGATACCGGTGAACAGCGCCGCAAGCAAAAGGCAACTCAGGTAGAAGTTAAACGCAATGAAGTTGCCGTGCAGTCGCGCGATGAGCGTCAGGCTGCCGATCAGCGCATCACGAATTCACAGCTGAAAATTGATCAGCGGAAGGATGATGCCGAAGAATTTGTGCAGGGTAAGGATATCGAAACACGCGAGAATGCTATGGAAGTCGAGCGTAAAAAGCGTGATGAGGAATTTGCACAGAAGCAGCGTGAGAACAAGTCATCAAATGAACGTTATGATGCGCGCAAGGAGGCTTTCGATAAGAAGGGAGGTGAGCCGCGCAAGGAGGAAGAATACAAGCAAGTGCCGGGCACCGAGCATTTGAAGCAGGGTGTTACGGAGAACTCGTATAAGTTGGGGAATAAGATGGTTACCGAGCGTTTGGTGAAGATTGGCAACAAAGTAGACAAGTACAAAAAGGTTGTTTCCAAAACAGCCATCTATTATTTCCGAAACGGAACCAGTATCACGGAAGAAACCTGGAAGCTGGCTACACTTGCAGAACCCGATTGATATGTCGAAGCGCATCATGATCATCAATGGTCCCAATTTGAATTTATTGGGCAAAAGAGAGCCCGAGATTTACGGTAATCAGGATTTTGAAACCTACTTCGGTATGCTCTCCAAAGTATATGTTGAGGTTCGTCTGGAATACTACCAAAGCAATGTCGAGGGAGAATTAATCAATAAGTTACACGAGGTAGGATTCTCTCATGATGCCATCATAATTAATCCGGGTGCATATACACATACGAGCGTGGCACTTGGCGATGCGATTGCGGCCATTAAAACGCCGGTCATTGAGGTGCATATTTCGAATCTATATCGGCGCGAAGAGTATCGCCACACGTCCTATACGGCTCCGCATTGCGCAGGTGTAATCAGTGGTTTCGGACTGAATGGTTATGAGTTGGCTTTGGAATATGCCGTCACCATGATGGGCACTACTTAAGGTCGCGCATTGCGCTCTCCATCACGCGAATCAGCAGTTCAGCATCTTTGATTTGCAGTTGTTTGCCGATGCGTACTTTATTTCCGGAGTGACTGAATCCAACTCGCTCACCTCCAATAATCCAGAAACTATCATCCAGAAAGGCCAGAAAAGAGGTTGTGTCGCGTTTGATGATTCCCAGTTTGAACACATTCGCATAGCTAAATACCTCCCGCTTGCCGCTCTTTCCTATGGCGTTTTGGAGGGTCATCTGTCCGCGTTCGAGTCGAAGGATTTCCTTACCCATTCTGCGCCAAAGAAGCACCTTGAAGATGCGCACAAAGAAAAATAACCAGAGTGAACTGGCGATGATGAAGAAGATTTGTTCCGTTTGCACAGAAGACGCAAAGGCGTAATACAGAAAGATGCTGCCACAGAAGGCCCATGCCAATAACCAACCAAACAGCAGGGTTTCTTGCCACCGTTCAATAGACTGGGATATTTCCACAGTAATGGCGTCTTTGCTGCGAGTTACTTTGATGCGTTTGCCGATGAATTTGGGTTCAGATTGGGTCATACACGTTCCAGCACGGTTTGATAAAGTTTCTCGTATTGCGGAAGTATTTTCTCGAGTGTGAAGTCTTCAGCGCGCTTGCGGGCTTGCTGTTTGAATTTCGATAATCGTTTACTGTCGCTCAACAAATAAACACAGTTTTTGACCATGTCGTCGATATCACCGACGTCGCTCATCATGCCCGTCACGCCGTGTCGGTTGACTTCAGGGAGACCACCGGTGTTCGTAGAAATAACGGGCACTCCGGCAGCCATAGCTTCAAGGGCGGCCAAACCGAAACTTTCAGATTCCGACGGGAGCATGAACAAATCGCCGATGCCTAAAAGCTCTAACGGTTGCTTCAAATTACCCACAAAGGTGACGTGTTCGGAAATCCCAAGTTCCCTGCATTTTTGTTCTGCCCGCGAACGTTCAGGGCCATCACCCAGTAAAATCAGTTTTGAAGGAAGGGCGAGTTGCACTTTGGCGAAGACCTCGACGATATCCATGATGCGCTTCACGGGTCTGAAATTCGACATGTGAATGATGATCCGTTCATCTTCGGCGGCGTATTCTCTGCGAAGTTCTTGACAGTTTTCAGGGGGCAGGTGGTCTGCGTTCAGGAAGTTGGGTATGACTTCAATTTCCTGATTGATACCAAACAATTTGTAGGTATCGTTTTTGAGACTTTGCGAAACGGCAGAAACAGCATCGCTCTTATTGATGGCAAACGAAATGACGGGTTCAAAGGAGGCGTCCTTACCGAGCAAGGTGATATCGGTTCCGTGCAAGGTTGTGATAACCGGCATGTGGATGCCTTCCTGCGCCAAA
Organism: Flavobacteriales bacterium; assembly: GCA_947464885.1. Taxonomy (GTDB): domain Bacteria; phylum Bacteroidota; class Bacteroidia; order Flavobacteriales_D; family Sanyastnellaceae; genus JAIBBG01. Next base: position 2,607 of record CANHYZ010000032.1, on the reverse strand, counting down.
ACCATTTTAGCCGTGATGGCTGCTGACGCGTGAGGAATGGCGTAGTGCACATGCATTAAGTCGAGGTTTTCATACTTAACGACATCGACCATTTTGCTGGCCAGCACCGATTCATAAGGCGGGTAAAAGAAAAGCGGGTAATCGCTCACATTCACTTCGTGGTATCGGATGCGTTTGTGCGCAGCTCCGAGCCTGACCGGTTGTGAATACGTGATGAAGTGTATTTCGTGACCTTGGTCGGCCAGTGCCTTGCCAAGTTCTGTGGCAACTACACCACTTCCCCCATAGGTGGGGTAACAAACGATTCCGATTTTAAGCATGCGCTGCATGATATTACAAAAGTAATGAAACAGCTAACTGCCGCTAGAGTTCTTTGAGAAGGTCCAACGATAATCATGTGACCAAAATGTGATGAAGAGATGACGCGAAGATGACGACGAAATCCTCCGCGGAAGGTTCATAACTCGCCGCTCGGGGTTTCAAAAAAAATGAAAGGTTCATCTACATTCGACCTGTGACGAGCGGCTAGTTGAGGGGGTAATCAACGGATTCAATTAAAACCTAAACAATCTACGATTATGGCAGTTGCAAGGAAGACCACAGCATCGCGCAGGAAGCCGATTGCAGTGAAAGACACTAAAGTAGTTTCTATTCAGAGCGGCGATGAGGGTGTGAGTTCCGCTAAAATTCAAAAGATTTATGTGATCGACACCTCCGTCTTATTGCATGATCACAATTGCATCAACAGTTTTGAAGACAATCGAATTGCTATTCCGATTACAGTTTTAGAGGAGTTGGATAAATTCAAAGTTGGAAACGAGATCAAAAATTTCGAGGCGCGCGAGTGTATACGCATCATTGATCGTCTTTCAGAGGAGGATACGTTGCAAGATTGGATTCCATTAGAAAACGGCTTGGGTGGAACCATGCGCATCATTCTCAATGCCAATGATGACATTACGAAAAATGCAGAGTCGATTTTCGAATCACGTAAGAATGATCACAAGATTTTGAATGCAGCGCTGAAACTCCAGGAGGAGGAGCCGAAGTGTAAAGTGATTCTTGTGACGAAGGACATCAATCTGCGTCTAAAGGCGAAGGCACTGAATTTACCCGCTGAAGATTTTAAGACGGGTAAAGTGAAGGAAGCCATGATCATGTATAGCGGCAAGTCCACGATTGAAGGCTTGGATTCGGAGGTTATACGCCGACTTTATCAGGATGGTCGCAGCGTGGATACCGATGTGTTGGGTAAGGAGAAGCAGAACAATCACTACTACATTCTGAAGAATTGCACGTCATCCGCGCTGGCCTATTTTAGTTCGAAGGCGCAAGAAATTGAGCGCGTGGATAAAGTGTATGCTTATGGTATTAAACCGAAGAATGCCGAGCAGGCTTTTGCCATGCACGCTATTTTGAATCCGAACATTCGTCTCGTAACGATATCGGGTGTTGCAGGAACCGGTAAAACGTTGCTGGCCCTGGCCGGAGCATTAGAAATGAAGAATCAATACGAACAGATTTATTTGGCTCGTCCGATTGTGCCGCTCAGCAACAAGGAGATTGGTTATTTGCCGGGTGATGCAGAGGAGAAAGTTAATCCTTACATGCAGCCGCTATGGGATAACCTCAGCTTCATCAAGAATCAGTTTTCGGATAATGAGAAGAAGCGCAAAATTATCGAGGAGTTGCAGGCGCAGGGAAAGATCACGATTTGCCCGTTGGCATTCATCCGCGGTCGTAGTTTGTCGAATTGCGTTTTCATCATCGACGAGGCACAGAATCTAACGCCGCATGAGGTGAAGACAATCATCACACGCGCAGGTGAGAATACGAAGGTGATATTGACCGGCGATGTGCGTCAAATTGATACGCCTTATCTTGATGAGCAATCCAACGGAATGTCGTATGTCATTGAACGCTTGAAAGGACAGGATCTGTATTGTCACGTTACGCTTGAGCGCGGAGAACGCAGTGAGCTTGCCAATTTGGCCAACGAACTGTTATAATTCGAGCTTACGTCCCCTCCAAAGCCAAGGCTTCCAGATGCGTGAATTTCGTTTCCAGAATAGGAGAACGAGGTATGCGAAAACCGGAGATCCGAAGGTTAGGAAGGAGAGATAGATGAACGAGAGTCGAACTTGAAGGGTTTTCACGCCCATGTAATCGGCAATGCCGGCACAGATGCCGAACAATTGCTTTTCGAGAAGGGCGTGTATGCGTTTCATGTGGGGGTTGAATTCAAAAGCTGATGGCCGATGGCGCAGTTCAGGCATTTTTCATTGGTGCAATATACGTTGTAAAGTTGAATAAGCGATTGTGAATCTCCGGCGTGGTGTGCATGAACACCGATGGATTCCCACCTGCGCAAAATGGCGTTGTCTTCGGCAACAAGTTTTTCCAGATTGGCGATAGCTTTCTCAATCATGCGCTCGTCTTGATGAAATTTTCCAAACGCAAACTGCAGTCGGCAAGCGGCATTTATAATGATTGTCTCCGCGGATGATTTTCCGAGGATACCTGCGGTGGGTTTAGCGAAGGGTTTGTCGAATGCATAGTGTTGGTCCCAATAGGGATTCACGGGCTGCTTTAACCATGTTCTCATTT
>CANHYZ010000031.1 GCA_947464885.1 Flavobacteriales bacterium | reverse complement strand
TATGAGGTGCTCCTAAGCTCGTCAGCCGGGTGCGACTCTCTTGTGACTCTGGAGGTGGCTGTGATACCCACCTTTGAAACGTTGCAGCAGTGGGAGTTGTGCGCGGGCGATACGTTTTACTTGGGTGGACAAGCCTTCATGCAGAATGGCGTTTATGAGGTGCTCCTAAGCTCGTCAGCCGGGTGCGACAGTTTGATTCGCTTGAATCTGTCACTCAACGATTGCAGTGGTCCTTGCTACTTGCGCTATCCCAACATCATCACAGCGAATGATGACGGCCTCAACGATAGTTTTGACCTGAGTGAGCAGGGCTGCACACCGAAAGATTTTAAGTTGACCATTTTCAACCGATGGGGAAGTCAGATTTTTGAGTCCGACTCGACCAGACGACAATGGCGAGGCGAATGCAACAGCGATGAATGCCCTTCGGGGGTTTACTATTACCGTGTGACATTCACCGATGATGACGGTAACCCGATCAGTCGTCACGGCTATGTGCAGCTGATACGGTAACCATTCAACTCTTTACGCACGCTATCCATCCCTCCCCTTCCGAATTCTCATAAAATCCGCCCGAATTCTCAATCGGGGTTTTTGGGGCATCAGTTACCCCTCACATTCGCCCAAGCTAAAGTTTAAAATGACGAACGTCCGTAAATTATGTACATTCGTTGCCGCTAATTACCTAAATCTGTCCTGCGAAAGCGGGTGCTTAACCGATTAATTAACCATGATTAACAAGCTGAATTCTGCTTTGCGTTTGAAATTCCAATCGCAAAAAACACTCGTAATTATTACAAAGTCCCTGCTGCTTGCTCTTGCCATTGCACTTCCGATGGTGGTTTGGAGTCAAACCATCCTATTCGAGGATTTTACAACTACAGGGAATCTGCCGGGTGCACTTCCCGAAGGTTGGAGCACCAATCAGGTGACTCAAAACGATGATGTCACTCAAGGTGAGGCATTCAAGATATACGATGCTTCCACTGCCAATGCAAATGGCAGGTGGCCAGTGCCTGTTCGAACGCCAGGAAACCGATTTGCCGGCGCAAATGACACAGACTTTCCTTGCGATTGCAATAACTCAGCTTCATACCTTGAAACACCATTTCTCAATCTGGTGGAGATGTCCAATCCAACCCTGATGTTTTGGACATTTCACGAAGACTATTTAGTGGGTTCAACTGCCTTCGTATCGGTGAGTATCGATGGAGGATTATCCTGGACGAACCTTACCTATTTTCCGAACACTTCCATCTTTTTACCCATCAATGAATCTGATTGGAAAGTGGTTGCCTTTGACCTATCAGCGTTCAACAACACGACTTCTGTCAAGATCAGATTCAATTGGAACGATAACAACGAATGGACATCGGGGTTTGGTGTTGATGACGTATTCGTTGGCGAGCGCGCAAACTTCAGCCTCACAAACGAGCGTCTCAACACGGGTAACCAGGATGCACCTGAATTCAGCGAAGAATGGTGGTCGTACACCATGATACCCCTTACACAAGTCGCCAATGTCAACGCATCGTCGATGGTGTATAATACCGGATTGAACGAGCAGGTGAATATCAATATGACACTGGAGATAGCCAAGAACGGGGTATCGCAAGGCACCTGGGAATCCGGCGCAATCCCGCCTCTTGCTCCCTTGAGAAAAGACTACACAACGATTAGCACAAACTACATCCCAAATGAAATTGGGAATTACGAGCTCACAGGTAGGGTCTTTTCGCAAAGCGGAGATGAAAATCCAAATGACGACATCCAAAAAACCAATTTCAGGGTAACAGAATGTACCTATGCCCTAGATACAGGTGATCCTGTTGGTGCCTATGTGCTTGATGCCGGTGAAGAAGCCGGTAATATCTTCCACATCTACCAAGATGAATTATTTTACAGCATCCAAGCTTCGCTTTACACAGGCACTAGCCCGGGAAGCACACTGCGAGGCAAAGTATATGAATTAGTCAATTTTAATCCTGCAACGCTCGAACTAGATTTCTTCCCTGTTTCCAACTCAACAACGACAGAGATAACGGTTACAAGCGCAGATCTCACGAACTCAAATAATCTCAATTTGATTTGCCTGAATTTCCTTGAGCCTGTTCTGCTGCAAGCCAATAAGACTTATTTCATCGGTGTAGAATATGATAACACATTTTACATCTCCATATCCGGAGCGCACGACACGGAGTCGTCTATTATATATACAGACACAACAAATTCATATAATGATGTCAGACGAAGCATGGTTATTCGTCTGAAAGGAGGTTGTGCAGAACCATGTGCATTGGAAGTAATTGAAAGTTGTACGGATCCTGCGGCATGTAATTATGACGCGAGTGCTAATTGGGATAATGGTAATTGCCTGTACATCGGTAATAGTTGCAATGACGGTGACCCTACAACAACGTTTGACGTAATAACTGACTTATGCGATTGTGCCGGGCGAATTGTTGATCCCGGTTCAATTCATAGTTGCGGGGAACCATTGATTCACAATCCCGACATTAGCTATAACAGCCTAACGGATCAGGAGGGAAATATTTACAAAACAGTCATAATTGGAGAACAAGAATGGATGGCTGAAGACTTAAACACTAGTATCTATCGAAACGGAGAAGCAATTACAACCAATCTTAGCGATGAAGAATGGAGCAACACACTTTACACTGAGATAGGAGCATGGTGCTACTACGATGATCAATCAACATTCGCTTGTCCTTATGGAAAATTATACAATTTCTACGCTTGCGTAGATCCAAGAGGCCTTTGTCCAGTTGGTTGGCACGTTCCTACTGACGCAGAATGGACAGAGCTGGTGAACTATCTTGGCGGCGCAGCAGCGGCGGGAGGAGCGATGAAATCCACAGGAACTTTAGAGTCCAATACAGGACTCTGGTGGGAGCCAAATGGCGGAGCAACAAACAGCAGCGGGTTATCTCTACTTCCTACCGGTGGAAGAGATAATTCGGGTGCATATTTTTTCAATAATATCAATGGTTATTGGTGGAGTTCCACCGCAGCGGCAGCTAACACCCTCAGCGGTTGGTTTCGAATTGTGAGTTACTTTAGCTCTACTGTTCAATCCAACTTCTGGAATAAACCATATGGTTTTGCAGTGCGTTGTATGCGCAATTTTAATTCAACGCTTGTGCCAGGCTGCACAACTAATTTTGCTTGCAACTATAACCCCGAAGCAACGATTGACGACGGCAGCTGTATCTTCATCGGACAATCATGCAGTGACAATAACTTTTGCACAATTAACGATCAATATGACGCTGATTGCACTTGCGCCGGCACTCCCATAAATGCTCCTACTTTCGAACCAATTGGTCCATTTTGCATGGGTAGTGAAAGTTATACCCTACCGACGATATCAAATGAAGGTTATATGGGAGAGTGGTTGCCTTCGACAATTAACACGGGTATTCCGGGGATTTACACCTATACTTTTTCTGCGCCAACCCCAGAATGTCCAGCAATTACAACAATAGACATTGAAGTCATTGATTCTCCTGCTAATGCCGGTGATTTCGATTGCAATGTGACATCGCTGCTATTCTATTGTTCAAATGGTTATTCTGAAATTTATTTCCACGGTTATCCTAACTCCCTTGTTACTTATGAAATGGGCGGCGTTATCAGCACTATTCAACTTGATCCTGAAGGTTTTGCTACCCTTCAAGTAAATTATCCAATTTCAACGACACCTCAAATAATACAAGCGCAATTAGACGAGTGTATTATAATAATAAATTCGCCGGTAATAGCAATCGATGAATTCATTGTGGTTAATACAATCCTTCCGGAAAGTGTCTGTTTCAATGAAGCGGCAACTATTCGTTTTGAATCAGAGGCAAATACCCAAATCAACTTTACGATAAATCAATCATCTCCAATTTCAATAAGTACCAATGATTTTGGAATTGGGACCTACGTAATTCCACAAGTAACTGAAAACATAATTGTTCAAACCTTGTCCATAGGCAGCGGTATATGCGACTGGATTGGCATTTTAAACCCCCTCGATACAATCATTGTCGATTTTAATTGCAATCCGGAAATTACCTATTGCCCTCTTTCCACTCCGGCTAGACCGGTTGACAATCCTTGCGGATATCCCAACGACTGGGCAATGGCATTGTTCTCATTGTCGCCAGAGTTCCGATACTATTCTATTCAGGATGGCAATGTCATACAGAATCCGGATCAAACGCTAGGAATAGAAGCAACCGTGGTCAACGTCACGGACCCTTCAAGTGGTTGGGTTGTAAACGTATCTCTTTCACAAGGATATACATGGGAACAATGGTCAAACCAAGCGTTTCCGGCGTCATATAAAGCAGATTGCGGAGGGGAAGCGGAGAATCATCCGTCATGGCTGTACTATCTAATCAACAATAGCCCAGAGACAGATTTAATCGGATTTGGTAATTATGCAGGATCATCTTTGAATATTTCCCATGCGCCTTCGAATAATTACTTTGCTAATCAAGTTGGAGACGGAGCAAATAATTATAATGGTGATTATGGTCTGAATGCCTTGTTTTCATACTCCGGTGCTTTCAGAAGCGCACCCGGTGGAAGCTTAACAAACACGGTAGGAGCGGGTAATTTCGCATTCACGATGGATTGCTGCCTTAATGCAGGTCTTCCATGCAATGACAACAATCCATTAACAGCGAATGATGTATTGAATAATAACTGCCAATGTGAAGGTCAACTACTCGGCTGCACCTCCACAATTGCCTGCAATTACAACCCTGAGGCGACAATTGATGACGGCACTTGCATCATCATTGGCCAGGGCTGTAATGATGGCAATGTTTGCACTATCAGCGACGTCATTAATGCCAATTGTGTTTGCCATGGAGTACCCAGTTGCTCACCTCAAATTGACGAGCCCTATTTCGGCTGTTTTGATGGTTTCTTTGACCTCAACTTCGCAGTGCAAATTCCACAGGGTAATACGAACAGTTCGCTAATTATTGAAACCTCCTACGGTAATATCATTGAAGTATCTCCGCCACTGAGTAACTATGAATATATATCGGCCGGCGTTTATCCGGCAGATGGATCGGAAATAACAATTGTAGCTTACTTCGCAGATACCCCGGAAATTGTTGATTTGCTAATCACCAATGCACCCGGATGCTGCATTGGATATGACTACGGGTTCGGTTTCGAACTATACTATCCCGGGCTTAACAATGATGAAAATTTATACTACTGTCTCAATGACACCCCAAGTCAGCTGAGCTTTCAGCCCTATAGTGATTTACCACTTACCTACCAATGGTATGCAACAGGTTCGAACTTTGAGACCACACTCATTCCCGGAGCTACATCAAACACGTATATTCCCCAGACAAATGAAATTAGTACCATAACATATTTCTGCGTTGCAACCTATCAAGGTGATTGCAGCACACAATCGAACAATTTCATAGTAAACATTATTGACGAAAGTCAATTCACCGGAACCGCTGAAGATTTGACTATCTGCCCCGGCTATTCTGCGATTCTCTTTCCTGACGTCTCCATTACCGCAGGAAACATCACTTGGCACAACACGACTGGTTTTGCTACCAACCATGGCATTGCAATGGAAGTTCAACCGTCGTCGAATCAATCCTATCCGTTTACCTACACCTTGGGAAGCTGCATTAGCTACACTGACACGATAAACGTCAATGTTCTGCCCTCGCCGACTGTAGAAGTAACACCTTTGATAAGTTGTGGAAATGCTCCCGCAACGCTGAATGCAACAGCGAATATCGCCGGAGGAAACTTTCTTTGGTCGACAGGTGAAACGGGTCCTTCAATCACAGTCAATCCTGCTGAACAAACTACTTACACAGTTACCTATCAAACCTCTGAATGCCCTCTGACAAATGAGGACTGCTTCGATCTTGAATTCACCGCATACTGCAGCACACTTTACGATTGGTGGATTAACTGTCCAACATGTCTGTCTATATATATCCCTTACTATGAAATTTGTACTTGCGATAACGAAACGGTAGGACATAGCGGGTGCTCTGGATATACGGTGTTCTATAATGGCCTATGCAGTGAATACAGTGTGAATGCGTCAGCGTCAGCCACGGTATACCCGAATGCATTTTCGTCATGCGATGATGGAAATACATGCACGCTTAATGATATCATTCAGGCGGACTGCACTTGCAGTGGAACATTGATTGACGACAACAACAACGGTATCTGCGACTTTTCGGAATCCTGTGAAATTACGGCAACACTTAACCCTGTATGCGCCGGAGAATCCACAGTCCTTTCCACAGGAATTGAGTCGAACTATGAGAACCGAGTGGCACAATTCACCAATAGCTTAACTCAAAAAGTAGTTGTGCCCTATACCTACTCGGCAACATCGATTATAGACAACTTCACCTATGAGTTCTGGTTCAACACGGACCGAACGATTACGTTACTTCCCGAAAAGACGGGTGGAGTTAATGTACAAGCTGTATGGGGACAAAACTTCGCTGTTTTCCCCGGCTTCATCCTCAACCCGAATCTGCGTGGCACTGGAGTCTCCGTTGGAACAAACGGCCTTTGTATTGTCGAACACTCAGGCAACTTCTTCGCCTCACGATTCACCTTCGAACGAACCCTTACAGGCTGGCATCATATTGCTGTTGCCTACATCAACAATGGATTCAATGTCTATCTCGACGGACAATTCATAGGTTATCGACCCAATGGAACGAACTTCTTCAACAACCATAATCGCGTAGCTCCAATCCTTGCTCTAGGTGTTGGATACCCCGGCAATTACCCACTGACGAATTCGAACTATGACCCAAATGACAACTACAGCGGTTTGATGGATAATTTCCGTATCTGGAACAGCACACTATCCGGAACACAGATAAACGCTATCTATGACAAAACACTGGAGTCATCAACCTTCGCCGGTAACTACTTAAACATCACTTTTGACGACGGCAATAGCAGCAATCAAACGATTTCGAACCCACTCATTACCACAACTGAAAACAACGGTCCGTCTGGTTATCCGTTGATAACAACGCCCGTATTCCAATACATTGAAGGCAGTTCGCTGTCGAATTACACAACGTCGACTTATCAGTCTCAGTACGACATCCTATGGTCGACAGGGGAAAACACGCCATCCATTAGCGTGAGCCCACAAACAACGACGACCTACAATGTTTCGATTACTCAGAATGGTCAAACCTGTATTGATGAAATCACCATTGACGTGATTCCGGGGGAAACCTTCTACCTCGATGCCGATGGCGATGGCTATGGCGATCCGAACTTCTCTGTGCAATCCTGCAACGGAGCACAGGATGGATTTGTGGTGGATAATACCGATTGTCATGACAGCAATGCGAATGTATACCCTGGTGCAAGCTGCAATGATTTGAATGCACAAACAATTAATGATGTTTACAATGCTGCTTGCGAATGCACAGGCACGCCAACAGGAGGCGGCTGCACCGATCCTCTCGCCTCGAACTACGACCCTAATGCGACGGTAGACGATGGATCATGCACCTATAGTGAATGTGGCAACTATCAGATGATTTTCACAACGCGGCCATGCGTTTACAACCCTAATATCGACGAAGTGGCTCCGGCATTTTATGTCCGCTACTTCTACAATGGCCCTTGCACTGTTGACTTTGTTGTGGTTATTGATGAAAACGGAGTTGAATCCCCTATCCCAACAACTTCCGCATCCGATAGCAATGGGGGAATCTTTGGCTTCGTATACCTCCTTCCTCAAACTACTTACGGTGTCTATTTAATCATGTCAGATGGATCAATAAGCCCAACGTTCACTTATACAACCGGCACCTGCGGAGGTACAATTTGCGATTGCGACGGCAATGTGCATACTGAATCTGTTACACTATGGCTGGGCGATAACTTCGCTGACAACGGAGCCTACACCTTGAATGGTCAAACAGTCGACTTCAACTGCGCCACTTGGGGCTATGACTGTGGTGATATACCAGGAGCGCCGACCAATATTGATCCATACGGGGTGTGCGATGGGAATCTACCTCCGAATAATGGATGCACCAATAATGACCTCGTTATAATCGTCAATGACACTGCAATCGAGTGTTCTGAATACACATTAAATCAACCCTTGCCATATATCACCGTGGGAGGTTGCTCGAATGTGCAAGTGAATTTTGTTGACGTAATCATCCAAGAAAATCCTTGCGAGACACTTGTAAATAGGACATGGATAGCAACAGACGATTGTGGTAATCAAGCAACAGCGGTAACATTAATTACTATTCTCGATACCACACCCCCTCAATTCATAGGACTTCCAACTGAAATTTTTGAATCCTGCGGAGTTGTACCTCTTCCCTTCCCTATCTTAAGAGAAGATAATTGTGATTCTAACCCTTCATTTCAAACGTATCTTGTAGACTTCAATGGCTGGTATGAATGTCCGAATAATTACATAGAATATTACGCCTATGAACTAACTGACCAATGTGGAAACACGACCACCGAAATTGTGGCAGTAAACCATATGGACGTTGAACCTCCGGTATTCAGCAGCTCCAATCAAACCGATTTTTACTTCAATGCCGGAGAACCAATTGAATTACCCACTCCGGTTGCAACAGATATTTGTTCCGACAACGTTAGTGTGGTAATAGGGGTAAGCCCAACGGAACTCTGGGAGCCATGTAACACGTATTCTCAACAATGGATTGCTACCGATGAATGCGGAAACACTTCATTTTTCACTCAAAACATACAGATCGGAATAGACCCCAACTCAGCGCCAATCCCCTGCGACGACAACAACCCTTGCACCATCAACGACGTCATCAATGCGGATTGCAACTGTCAAGGAACATTCATTGATTCTGATGGAGACGGTATTTGCGACTATTACGACACAGCATTATCTATTATTGTTACTTCCGATACTACGATCGAGTGTGGAAGTTATGCTACCATCGATATTCCGACATTGGTAATTGGTGGATGCTCTGCGACGTATGAACTGACCTATGAGGATATTTCATTTGCTTATCTAGATGCTTGTGAATTCGATATTTATCGCAATTGGACGGTAACAGATAGTTGTGGTAATACTGCCACAGCGGCAACTACAATTCACATCGTGGATACAACACCTCCGGTATTTGTCAATTTACCTGACGATATAATCCTAGAATGTGATGATTATTTAAATTGGAATTATACACCTCAGGCATATGACAATTGCAGCTTAACTGAGGTTGTCAATGTGGATTTAAGTGCAGACACCATAGCCGGAGATTGTCCCAACTCTTATATACTCTACTATACAATTTCCGCCTCTGACGCATGCGGAAATACAAGTAGCGCTAATGTATTTATCTATTTTATTGATAGTGAAGCCCCCGTATTTAGTAGCTCAAACCAAACCGATTTTTACTTCAATTTTGGAGACCCGATTGAATTACCTACTCCGGAGGCTACAGATAACTGCTCAAACAATGTTGTTGTTGAATTAGGATTCAATACACTAGAGTTGTGGGGACCGTGTAATACCTATACTCAACAATGGACAGCGATAGACGAATGTGGCAACGTTTCATCATTCACCCAGTACATTCATATTGGCATAGGCCCCAACTCAGGTACCATCCCGTGCGACGACAACAACCCCTGCACCATCAACGACGTCATCAATGCGGATTGTATATGCGAAGGAACGAGCACCGGTGCGAATTGTAACTTCATCGAAATCGAGACAACATTCTGCGAAGCCTACTTCTTCACATTACTGGGATCAGTGCATGTGGCAAATCCGCCAAGCAACGGCTCGCTAATCATCACCTCGAGCTGTGGAGGATCAGTTGTGCTGAACGCACCGTTCGATAATGTGATGGACTTCGAGATTTCAGTGGCTACAAACGGCGTTGCCAATTGCACACTGACTGCGGTCTTCTCTGCTCCCGGAGCGCCTGCACTTAGTCCGGTCAACTTCACACAACTGGCGTGCTGCATCATCCCTGAGCTTATCACTGACCTACCGCCCGCAGTAACTGCTTGTCAAAACAGCAATAACACTCCTTTGACAGTGGGTGTAAGCGGTACCGACTATTTCATTAGCTGGTATGTTTCAGAACTTCCCAATGGACCATTCTCGTTAATTGCGGGTGCCAATTCGACGACCTATTATCCACCAACAGACATTGCCTTTACGATGTACTATCGTTGCATAGTGACCGTCTCTGCTTTGGCCTGCGAGGTGGGTGATGCTTATGGAGGCCCCTACATATCCACTACCTGCGCATATACAGTCACTCCGGGTAGCACTACCCCCACCTTCGGCACCTTCGGTCCGTACTGCTCCGGTAGCTTAATTCCTGCCCTTCCGACAACATCGACGAATGGTATCACAGGAGTATGGTCGCCGGCCATCAACAACCAAGCAACCACGACATACACCTTCACACCAAATGGCGGTGCGTGCGCCTCTTCTTACTCCACCGAAATTCTCATCAATGTGGTCCCAACCGTTACGGTTAACAATGCTACCATCTGCGGTAGCGGTATCGCCAATATTGCTGCAACCGTTACACCGCCGGGCGACTACAATTTTGTGTGGACTGTTCCCGCAGGGGCGGTTAATCCCGGTAACGTGGCGTCATTCAATACGAATGTTCCTGGGAATTATAGCGTAGTTGCATCAGCGAATTGCATTGATTCTTCATTAATTAGCAATCAAACATGTTTTGCCAACTGGGATCCGATTTGTGGTTGCGATGGAAACACATACAGTAACGAATGTTATGCTTTTAGAGATGGCGTAACCTCTTGGGTGGAAGGCGCATGCACAGGCGATGAAAACTTCTATTGCCCAAGCAGCCCGGCCACAGCAACAGTAACCGTAACTCCGGGAACTACCCCCACCTTCGGCTCCTTCGGTCCGTACTGTGCGGGCACCATTATTCCTGCGCTTCCAACGACATCGACCAACGGTATCCAAGGAAGCTGGAATCCTGCCATCAACAACCAGTCAACCACGACCTACACGTTCACGCCGAACAACGGTCAGTGTGCTTCGAGCGTGACACGAACGATTACGATTACACCGTTAACAACGCCGTCCTTCGGCACCTTCGGTCCGTACTGCGCGGGCACCATTATTCCTGCGCTTCCAACGACATCGACCAACGGCGTACAAGGAAGCTGGAATCCGGCCATCAACAACCAAGCGACCACGACCTACACGTTCACGCCGAACAACGGTCAGTGTGCTTCAAGTGTGACGCGAACGATTACGATTACACCGTTAACAACGCCGTCCTTCGGCACCTTCGGTCCGTACTGCGCG
>CANHYZ010000030.1 GCA_947464885.1 Flavobacteriales bacterium | reverse complement strand
TCAGTGTCATCCTCGCCATAACGGCTGTTGGTTTGGTGCTGTATCGCAAGGAGATCATGTTTTATTTCAAGGGAAAGCAAACTCCCGGCAAAATCGTTAACTGGATGTCGGCGGTCGTCGGCGGAAAGCGCTTTTACTATCCGATGATTGAATTTACACCGCCCGGCTTTGAGCGACAACTCTTTCGAGCAGAGGATCGCTGTGAAGGTGAGCCGATGTTTCCGCCGGGCACTGAGGTTACGGTAAAGTACCTCGAAACCGATTTGGAATTTCGCAAAGTGATTTATCCTAAGAAAGCCTAAAGTTTTCGTCCGTCCTTCAGTGATGTCAGAATGTGGATGGCTTTTTTGAGCGTCGTGACCTGGTCAAACGACATGCGCAGACTGCCATCCTTTTCATACATTTTTCCACCCGATGGATTGAGCTTAATGAATTCAAGCACGTGTGAGAACTTTTCGCTTTGATAGAACGGCGAATGTTCTTTGGTGATGAAATAGCCAATCATCTTTCCGCTCTTCAATATGAGTTTTTCAAAACCGATTTCACGCGCCAGCCAGCGCAGACGCATGGTTTCAATGAGCGCAAGGGTTGGTGTCGGGATTTCACCAAAGCGATCGATGAGGTTGTTGGAAAATGCTTCCATGCCTTCCTCTGTTGTGATATCGTCGAGCTCTTTATAGAGTGCAATGCGTTCGGTAATACTGCTGACGTAATCGTCGGGAATGAGAATTTCGAAATCGGTCTCCAGCACCGTTTCCTTCACGAAATTCTGATTGCGTTTGATTTCTTCTTCGTACAAATCCTTGAAATGCTCCTGCTTCAATTCATCAATGGCTTCGTTGAGGATTTTCTGATACGTCTCAAATCCAATATCGTTGATGAACCCGCTTTGTTCGCCACCCAGCAAGTTTCCGGCGCCGCGAATGTCAAGGTCGCGCATCGCAATGTGAAGTCCGGATCCTAGATCACTGAATTGCTCAATCGCCGTGAGTCGTTTGCGGGCCTCTTCGGTGAGCATGTGCAACGGCGGACAGAGCAAATAGCAGAAGGCATGTTTGTTGTTTCGTCCCACACGTCCACGCAGCTGATGCAGGTCGCTCATGCCAAAGTGATGGGCGTCGTTGATGATGATGGTGTTGGCATTGGGAATGTCAATGCCACTCTCAACGATGGCTGTACTCACAAGTACATCGTAAGAGGCCTCAATGAATTCCGACATTACTTCCTCGAGTTCTTCGCCCTTCATTTGTCCATGGGCCGTTGCAACGCGGGCATCCGGACAGAGGCGCTGAATCATTCCGGCAACTTCTTTCAGATTCTGCACACGGTTGTGAACGAAGAAGACTTGTCCTCCGCGTTGGATTTCATAACTAACCGCATCGCGCACGACTTCTTCATTGAAAGGTCGCAACTCCGTTTGAATCGGATGTCGATTGGGTGGTGCTGTTTGAATGATCGATAAATCGCGTGCGCCCATCATCGAAAACTGCAGGGTGCGCGGAATAGGTGTAGCCGTGAGGGTAAGCGTGTCTATGTTAGCTCGGAGTGTCTTGAGTTTGTCTTTGACGGCGACACCGAATTTTTGCTCTTCATCAATGATGAGCAATCCCAGGTCTTTAAATTTGACTTTGGGTGCAACAATGGAATGCGTTCCGATGAGGATATCGATTTCACCTTTTTCGAGTTTCTTCAATGTTTCACTCTGTTGTTTGGAGCTTTTGAAACGGTTGATGTAGTCTACGGTGACCGGAAAATCTTTGAAGCGCGCTGCAAAACTCTTGTAATGCTGCAGCGAGAGAATGGTCGTCGGAACCAGCACAGCTACTTGCTTTCCATCGGTAGCCGCTTTGAATGCGGCGCGCATGGCGATTTCTGTTTTACCAAAGCCAACGTCACCACACACCAGTCGGTCCATGGGCGCTTCGGCTTCCATGTCTTCCTTCACGGCGTTGGTAGCCTTGAGCTGATCGGGAGTATCCTCATACATGAAGGAAGCTTCCAGCTCGATTTGCATGTAGCCATCGGTTTGAAAGGCATGTCCTTTTGTTGCTTTTCGCTTCGCGTAAAGTCGGATGAGATCGAAGGCAATTTCTTTGACCTTTGTTTTGGTCTTACGCTTGAGGGTTTGCCAGGCGTTGCTTCCAAGCTTGTCCATACTGGGCGATGAACCCTCTTTGCCGACGAATTTTGAAATGCGGTGCAGTGAGTGAATACTCACGTACAAAATATCGCCGCCCTTGTAAGTAAGGCGTATGGCTTCCTGTTCCTTGCCGTTGACATCAATCTTTTGCAGTCCTGAAAATTGACCAACGCCATGATCGATGTGCACCACGTAATCGCCGGGCTGAAGCGACATAATCTCTTTGATCGTGAGCGCCTCTTTGTTTTTCTTGAATCCTTCTTTCAGTCGGAAGCGATGATAGCGCTCGAAAATCTGATGATCGGTGTAGAGCAACAGCTTATGCTCCTTGTCGATGAATCCCTCCGATAGCTCCAGGCTCAGCGGCGTGAAGTGCACTGCGTGATCCTTGTCTTCGAATATTTGATACAGTCGTTCAATTTGTTTGGGTTGTCCGGCCGCAATGACATTCTCATACCCCGCCTTGGCATTGTTGGCGAGGTTGGTTCCGAGCATGTCAAAGTTTTTATTGAATGCCGGTTGCGGTTCCATGTCGAAGCTGATGGTTTCACCTTCCGTGAATTTCCGTTGTGATCCGAATTCAATTGTGGAACGTTGTTCAAGCAGTCGTTGAAGCTGCGTTTTATCCATGTACAATTCTTCCGGTTTGAGTCGGTCGAACAGTCCTTGTTGTTTTTCGAATTGCTTTTGCGCGCGCTCCAGTTCGGTATCCATTCGACTCAGGGCGCCGACGGTATCTTTTAACCAGAGAATGGTTTCCTCGGGCATAAAATCAATGATGGAAATACGCGATTCTTCCGTTTGATGCGCTGTCACATTAGGAACAATCGTCGCTTTGGTCATCTTCGCGACACTGAGTTGCGATTCCGGTTCAAACTTGCGGATGCTTTCCACTTCATTTCCGAAGAGCTCAATGCGGTAGGGATGATCAAAGCTGAATGAAAAGATGTCGATAATTCCACCACGCACGGCATACTGACCCGGCTCGAATACATAATCGACCTTTTCAAATCCGTAGGTATGCATCCATTCGTCCACAAATTCAATATCGAGTTGATTCCCTTGGACGATTTCAAATGTGGCGACTGACAGCGATGAGCGTGTGATCACTTTTTCTGCAAGGGCTTCCGGATAGGTAATCAGGCATACGGGTTTTGCCTTTTCGCCTGAACGTTCCATTGCACGCTTAAGTTCATTGAGTACTTCGGCGCGCATGGCCACATTGGCATTGTCGGTGGCTTCCACTTCGTAGGCCATTCGAGCGCTGCGCGGAAAGAAGAAGATATCGATGGCGGCGTCATTGTTTCTTTCGGAGCCTGGTTGTTTGCCGCAGGCGCTTTCCAGATCATTCAGGAAATACGCAGCCTCTTCCTTATCGGGGAGTACCACGATGTGAAAGCCCTTCCTTTCGCACATGGCAACTTGGGCGATGAGCGCAATGGAGGATCCGACCACATTGCGCAAATGCGCATGGCCCTTGTGTTTGAGAGCACCGTGGAGTTGTTGAACGCGCTCAGACTTGGCATAAACAGAAAGAAGGTCGGAAATGAACATGGTTTAAAAACAGCTAGCCCCACTGAACGTTCAGCGGGGATCCTGCAGCGAAATTACAACGAATGCGTGCTCACAGAGGTGCGTTATTTTTGTCGTCTACCATGGAGGCACATTTCCAATCAGAGCCTGTTTTCTACTTGCGTTTTCCGCGGCAAGATGCTGATGCTTTACTGGCTGTCGGTGTGGATGAATTCTTTGTGCTGGATGCAGAGGAAATCATCGATTGGCTTGCCTTGAGACGTTGGCTCGAAACGAAACCTGATTGGGTATTTGGTTGGATGGGCTATGATGCACGCAGGGCAGTGGAGCAATTTGATGAGCATAACTTTAAGTATGGTCAGATGCCCGTGCTGTGTTTAGTCAAACCCCTCCATGTGGCGCGCATCAAAGACGGTGCATACGACATGCTCAAAGGGTCATGGAATGAGGCATGGAAGGAATGGCTGAATCCGGATGAAATTACACCGACAACGTTCGACCAAGTTTCATGGCAACAAGGTGTTTCGCATGTGGAATATTTGAATCACGCAAACGATTTAATGCAACAGATTCAGCGGGGAAATTTATACGAAGCGAATTATTGCATTGACTTTTTTGCGGAAGCCACGCTCTCACATCCACGCGATGTTTGGAGGAAGCTTTATCATAAAACAAAGGCTCCGTTTGCGGCTTATGTGGAATGCGGACCTTGGCATCTGATGTGTGCGTCGCCGGAGCGGTATCTCAAACGATCCGGCAACACAGTCATTTCACAGCCAATCAAGGGCACCGCGCGTCGCAGCAAGAATCCTGCGGAAGACACTCTTCTAAAGCAGCAACTTGCGAATAGCCGCAAGGAGCGCGCTGAAAACGTCATGATTGTAGACCTGGTCCGAAACGATTTATCGCGCTGTGCATTGCCGGGTACCGTCAAGGTGGGTGAATTGTTTGGTGTGCATTCATTTGAAACGGTTCATCATCTGATATCGACGATAAGCTGCGAGGTGGATGCTTCCTGTGATTGGGTCGATTTGATGAAGGCATCTTTTCCGATGGGCAGTATGACGGGCGCTCCGAAACTAAGTGCCATGCAATGGATAGAGCGGCATGAGCGTGTATCGCGTGGCATGTACTCCGGTGCGTTGGGCTATATAGAACCGAATGGTGACTTTGATTTTAACGTTGTCATTCGAAGCATTCAGTATCACGCAGATCAACGTCTGGTTCAATGCAACGTAGGCGGTGCCATCACCGCGCTGTGTGATTTGGAAGAGGAGTACAAGGAGTGTTTGTTGAAAGCCTCAGCTGTGCTCGATGTTTTGCGCTGAAGGCTTGCGATGATACAAATCAAGCGCAACCAAGATGGCGATGAATCCCCAGAATGGAACTGAAGCCTTATCAGTATCCAGATAATTGTTGAGCACACCGTGGATGAAGTAGGTCATCAGTCCGAGGTATGCTGCAGCTACGAATAATTTCAGATTGCGGGATTCCATAGCGTAGAACAACTTAAAAGACAGGTGCGAAATTCCGTAGAGTAATACCAAGACGAGTATTGTACCGGGAATTCCTTGTTCACTCAAGGGACCGAGATATTCGCTGTGCGCGTTTCCGCCGGTGCCTTGATTGGTACTGATGATGGTTCTGTCTTTCGATCGCTGAAATGGGGCATAAACGAACTGATAGGTGCCCGGCCCCCATCCCACGATTGGTCTTTCCTTGAACATTTCGATGGCGCAATTCCAGCGATTGAGGCGTTCCAAATTACTGGCGTCACTCGATACATTGGAAATAGAGCTGACGTGTTCATCTAGTTTGTCGCTACTCTCCTGTTTGTTTTGTTCGAGGCTCATCACGATGTCATCCCAGCCGATGAGTAAAACAGAACCGACGACTGTCGCTACCATCAGCACATGTTTGAGTTGAATGCGCAGCAGCATTACCGCTAGAATCGCCGCTGCCCCGATGATAGAAATCCATGCTGCACGCGTGTATGACAGAATGATGCCTGCCGTGAGAATAAAGAATCCAATGCTCAGCATCACGCGCAGCAGCACGTTCATTCCACGTTGCAACCAGAGTCCAATGATGATGGGGAAGTACATGGCCAACACAGCGCCGTAGCTTGTGTGGTCTTTGAACAGCGGTTCCATCACCCAATGCGCGGAGTCTTTATCAAAACCATATTGTGCATGTCGACTAATGGTGTAGATGATAACAATGCAAAGTGTGAAGAGATAGAGTAGGAGGAAGCTACGCATCTTACGCAGGTCCTGAAACATGTGCGTCGCCAGGAAATAGAACGAAGCAATAAACCAAAGGCGCGTTGCCAGATACTTGATACTCACAACCGGAAACTCGCTTGTCACGCAGGTCAGCGCCATCCAGCCCAGGTAAGCATAGAGGATGTAACTGATGGGATGAAAGAAAATCCGTTTGTCAATACTTTTTCCGGAGAGAAGCTTGAAAAGAAACAAGATGAGAATTCCGAATAACAGTGGTTCGGTGGGCAGATACATACCGACTTGCGCAATTTCGAGTTCCTCAAGATTGATGCTCAGCGGTGTGCAAAGCGTTACAAAAAGGATGAGATGATCGAGATGATAAATTGCGGCCCACACGACCAGCAGTGCGGCGGGAATGAGCATGACCAGAAACTGTTCGAGGTAAATCCCCACGCACATCACGGCAATGAAGCACCCTGAAAGCAAGTAAATCAGGCCTTTCGATATGCGCGATTCGCCGGTCATTGCTTAAATCCTTCCTTCAGCGCGCAGTCGTTTGAAGTTGTCGATGATGAGCAGTAGGATAAACGTGAAAACAAAAGCAGAAAGCGTGCTCATGGCTACAATCAGCCAACGAATCGGGAAGGATTTCTTATCGGCGGCACTGGCATAGTCGACTACGCGCATGACGGGGATATTGCTCTCCACGTCGATTTTCATCAGGTCGTAACGCTTGCGCAAGACGTTGAGTTTGGCGTAAGCTTCCTTCAGGTTGGTTTCGAGATTGACGTAGGTTGTACCGTACTTCGATAAGAAATCCATTTGTGCTTTCAGCTGTTGAGCACGATCGGGGTGGCCTTCTGCGATGGCCGTTCCGTACATTTCAGTGAGAGCGGCTATCTGGTCGAGGTAGCTGTATACGCCCATCTCTTGCAGCACTTTCATGGAGTCTTCCATCACCTGCACCTCGTTCAAGGCTGATTGCAGGGAGGCTTCGGCATATTTAAAGGCCGTCATCGCGCGCTCGCTGCGCATACGGTTGGCCACCGAATCAGCGAAGAGTGCGATATCGTTTGCCATGTCACGCGCGCGCTCCGGTTTTTCATCCAGCACAGCTACTTCTACTGAACCGAATTTGGTGAGTTCCGCCGATACGTTGTCTTGGTATTCGCGAGCAATCAAGGTATTCGCACCGCGCTGATCACGCTGGATTTCATAGACATCCCAGAGTTCATATTTCTCAATGACCTTATTGCGCACCTGGTCGGAGTTAATCATTTGAAGCAGGCGTTCGGCATCTTCCTCTTCTCCGAAGGTGAGTAAGTCTTCCTTCTGAACATCTTCCAGCAGCTGGGCCCCGAAGGAGTGTTGTTGTTCAGCATACAGCACAACAGCACTTTTGTAACGCTCCGTCATGAGCAGACTAACCACAGCCGACAATATCGCAGCGGTGATGGAGACGAGCATGATGGGTTTACGCCATTGGTAGAGCAGAATGAATAGATTGCTCGATTCAAGTGAGGTCTGACTTTCTGTGGATTTTGGTTCCTTCATAATAGCGTCGTTATGCGTGCAAATTTAGCTGTTTTCCGCGGTGTCTTTGGTGAGTGCTTCACGTTGCTGCAACAACATTCGCAGATCAGTCAGATGAATCATTTTCAATGCGAATGCAGCGATGAAGCAGGTGCTAATCAGGGCGATGAGTTGAATGTATTCGGGAGTTTCGGTTAAGCGAAGTAAGGCGGCCACAACTGGTGCGATGACCAGGAAGGTGATCGATGATAAGCTTAGATTACGTCCCGGTGTTCGGTAGTTTGATTGAACATGAATAATCTGACCGACGAGTACGATGAATTGCATAAAACAAGCGGCTTTGGCTGCGCCCAGTGCGCCTTGTTCAGGTACGAAGAGCAAGTTCAACAGTAAGTTGTACAACATACCTCCGCCTGCGAGCAGGATAAGTGTGCGCATATTTCCGGATGCGGTGATGAGGGTTCCCGTCACGTATTGCATGGAGAAAAGAAAGGCGCTCATCATCACCCATGGCAGCACAGTGGCAGCCTCTGCGATGTGGCCATCATAGAGCATGTTCAATATGAATTCAGGATAGAAGAGAGTCGAAACAGTAACGGTCCATGCGCCGGTAAGCAAGAGTTTGGCGGATAGATCGAATAAGGGCTTTATGGTTTTTTTCGCCTCGAGCAATCGTGAAAACATGGGCAAGAGCAAACCGGCAAATAGAAAAGCAAACATGTTTAACGTATCGCCGAGTCGATAAGCCATCGCATAGATGCCCGCTTCGTGCGCGCTGTGCAGGCGCTCAAGCAGTATCCCGTCTTGTCGGTTGGCTACCATGGAAAGCAGAATTAAAAGCGCAAAGGGTGCACTCTCGCGCAGAACTTCTGTGGAAACAAGGGATGTTGTGGCATGGCGCGACGATTGTCGGCGAAGCACAAGCGCCGCCGCAACAGCAAAGGCAAGGAGATAGGCTGCGCTTTGTGCATAGATTAAATACTCCAATCGAAATGTGTCCGATGAGGGGAATGCGTAGAGCAGCACAACCACGAAAAGCATGAGGAGCGTTTTATCCAGCACCGAAAGCAGACTGTCTGATTTGAAGTCGTGCAAACCTGAAAGGAAAGAACGGAGAAACTGAATGCCCGTTACAATCACCTGATTGAAGGCCAGGAGCAAGAGCAGATAAATTTCGCGGGTGTTGTAATCGAAGATAATTCCAGGCAACAAACAGATGAGCATGTAAGCGACTCCAAGCAACAGGCGGATACCCCCCAACCGCTGCAAACGTTTGGCAGGAATGAATCCCCATTGAGCTGTAATGCGATTATTCCAGTTGCTCATTCCAAGATCAGGAATGATGTTGAACACAAAGGAGAGATTGAGCAGAGCGAAGTAAAGTCCGAATTCTTCAGGGCCTAATCGATCTTGTACGTGTGCCTCGACAACGAGCACGTACAGTGGTTTGATGAGCAGATTAAGGCCCACGACCAGCAGTAGGTTGGATAGAAATGTGTTGCGTATCGCACTCATGTTGTCGTTGCGACAAATGCTACATTAGTTGTTAAGGCTGAAGCGCAGAGCAATACCGGTTGAAATGTTAGACGTAGGGAACGACGTGGAAATTTTCGGTTTGTTGAGCTGATGATCGTAGAAGAAGCGTATCGTAAGCTTATCACTCACCGCCATGTCAGCGCTGGTTTTCAAGCTGTATAGACGTTGTCCTGCAGTTGCCTGACTGGTCTGTTCAACCATTTTGCGGATCAGTGTCACGTTGTCGCGTACGGTCAAGTCGGCGCGCAAATTGAGCGTTGTATTCGCCAACATCTTAATCGGCAGTTTGCTCTTCTTCTTGCGGAATGGATTAGGAACTTCCGTGATTTTGTATCCCAAACCGAGTGTCAGTGCATTGCTCTTCGTTTCCGTAATCTGATAGTTCGTCAGACCCAAAGCGAGTGTGCGGTCCTTTTTATATTCAACTTTCACTTGCGGTTCATTGGTCTTCTCCTTGTTCTTTTTCTTCTTCGTCTTCAGCGTCATGTCGAGAGCAAGCGGTGTAATCTGTTCGGATATGTTCACGCTGTTGATTTGTCGCTGGGTGATGTAGTTCGGGAAATCACTTTGATCGAATGTCGAAGGCAGACCAGCATCATTCGGAGTGTAGTTGAGGTTGCTCACATAGCTCGTCGTAAACGTTGAGCGGTACGAGTGCTTCAAATTGAACTGCTTGAAATATTTCTTAATGGATGGAATCTTAGATAGTCCATCATAGGTGATGCTCCAGTTGGGTTGCACTTTTGTTTTAAACGGATTCGCATTGACTTCGTTTACGTCACGGCCGGTGTAAGCTGCGATGAACGCTGGAATAACCACATCCTGCGAAGTTGGACCCCAACCGCTGTAATAGCCGTTAACCTCAGGGTTAGCAACCTGATAGGATTCATTATTCAAACGCTCTGAGAATATCAAACGATTCTGCAGGAAGGCATCGAACGCGTCGTTTTGATACTGATTCGTTGTGTCGTCTTTGAAGAAAGCGGTAGGCCATGTAATAACCGAAGCGCTAATGTTGCCGGTTTCCATCGGAGAATCGAACACATAAGTTCCTGTTTCTTCATCGAGTCGGAAGAAGCTCGTTAGGTTGCGACCTTCCGTGCGATTAGCGGTGATTTCAACCTTGAAGCTCTTGACGGGTTCGAGGTTGATCTTGTAATTCCAGGTTTCAGAATAAGTCTCGCTGTATTGTGTGTTAAGACTGGGCAATTGAACGAGCCAGCCGTTAGCAGCTGCGTTGAGTGCAAAGTTTTCGCCTGTAGGATCACCCCAGATGTCGGTGTTCTGCTGGCCAATAAGGAATGGAACTCCCGGCGCATTGAAGCTTTCATCCATTCCCAAAATTTTCGATGGTTGCTTATAACCCGGTAGCAACATACCTTCGTTGCGCGAGTAGGTAGCAGAAGCGTTACGGACCATCATGAGGAATCTTAGCGCAGTATGCACGGGATTGATCGGGTCTGTTTTTTCTTCTTTGCCTTTCTCGTCATTACCGAAGCCGTCCTTCTTGGTTGGATCTTCTTTTTCGTCTTTTTTCTTCTTGTCGTCTTTCGGTTTTTTACCCGTATTGATATCCTTCAGCAAAGGCACTTTGTTATAAAGCGTTTCCAAATTGCCTTGCAGATTGAGCTGCACTTGACGAGTGTTCTGAATCGTATTGCCCAGAGAATCCTGTGAGAATGGAGCGCGGTCCCAGCGATAAGTGGCTGCATAGCGCGCATCGCTGCTGAGGAAATCAATGAGCGGGAACTTCTCAAATGGAAGTTTGTAGCTCACATTGACATTGTGGTTGTAGGTTGTATTGGTGCCACCCGACTGGATGTTGGTCCATACGGTATCCTTATACGCATCATACCAGTCTGTATTTTCTTTATCCACCACACCGCGTGGTTCGCCAACGAGCGCAGTTGTGTTTGCCGCGAAGTCGAACTTCAGACTCTTGGTTAAGTCATATTTAAAGGTGTAGGCACGCGTCCAGTTCCAGGTCTTTTGCACTTGTGTGGTGAGGAGGATGTCGCTGTAGACACCGGTCAATTCGAGCGTATTGTTTCTGATTCTACTGGTTTCGTAACCGCGGTTCATCTCTGTGCGGAAACCGATTTGCTTGTAGCTTGGATAGAAGTTAAAGTCCTTGATCCACTTCAGGTATTTCGATGACTTGATCACCGGCAATTTTTCGAACGGTTTAATCTCCTTCGGTTTATTGGTGAAGTTGTAGTCGAACGCTCCAAGGTAGGTTTTATGCAATCGCCAATCGATGTTGATATCGCGCTTGTATTCCTCATTGTAGGCATACGTGACTGAGAAGTTCTTGATGTTGTAGAAGCGTTCTTTATCGCCGCCACCGCCGCCCGGAGCAGGAGGAGGTGCACCTGCTGCTGCAGCCGCATTGTCTTTGCCGGTATCGCCCCCTGCAGGTGCGCCTTTCTTAGGTGCAATGCGCACATTCGTAAAGTTGATACTACGCCGTTTGATATAGTCTTGCGATTTTTTCTTGATGTCGCTGTT
>CANHYZ010000029.1 GCA_947464885.1 Flavobacteriales bacterium | reverse complement strand
TGCGCCCAATTTCTCATTCTCATTCTGTTTCTCTTTCTGTTTCTAAAATACCAGAATGAGAAACAGAAATAGAATGAGAATGAGGGTTGGTGGAGGCCCCTCGGCTTCGCTCGGGGACCACGTTGGTGAGCCTGTCGAACCACGGTTGGGCTCAAGACCCGACTATCAGAACCGATTAAAAACAAAAAGACCGCTTCAGTGAAGCGGTCTTTTGCCTTGTAGCCCGTAGGGGAATCGAACCCCTGTTTACAGAATGAAAATCTGCTGTCCTAACCCCTAGACGAACGGGCCATCGTTTTTCTAAGCGGGTGCAAATATATGCACAGGATTCATCGATGCAAGCCCTAGCAAAAAAAAATAGGGTGTACCTCTCAAAAAGTAGTACACCCCAATCCGTCATCCCTCATCTGTCATCCGTCATCTGTCATCCGTCATCTGTCATCTGTCATCCGTAATCTGTCATCTGTAACCCTCCCCCCTTCTAGCCTGCATTAAAGACCAAGGCCCATGCATTATTCGGCAGCAGTCCGCCAAGTATGACTAGGAATAACAATAACGTGAAGGTTCCTTGCGTGCCCAGCTTTAAACGGTTTTGGCGGTATACGGCATACACGACCATTGCTAATGTTGCGGCTGAGGCAAGCACCAACAGAACGTTGGCACCGGGCCAGTGCTGCATGCGAAAGGCAGTTCCTAAAATCAATAGGGAAAAGGTGACCAGCATGGACGCATTTTCCACAGGTGACATACCCAGCGATTTATTCTCCGGGCTAAGCGCAGTAAAGAGGGAGACAAACAATCCGGCGAAAGCCAAAATGAGCATAATCGATGCGCCGGCCCAGTGCATAGTCTTAAAGAAGATTCCGGCTGTTGCAAGCACGAGCATGAGCCCGTTGAAGATTGGTTTTGATTTCATGATAAAATTGTTTTGGGGTTCGAATGAGCAACGTGAGGGATGTTCAACTTATTGCCATTCAACTCTCTAAATTTCATCTTCAAGGGAAAGCTCCCCAAACTCACGTGTTTGCATTCATCACATCTTCACCAACGGATAACTCGCTACGAAGTCGTCACCTTGCATCCTCAGCATGTACATACCTGCCGGCAAGGTTTCATCCTTCCACTCGAACTTGAACGCTCCGAGAACGTTTTGTTTATTGAGCAGTGTGGAAACCTCTCGGCCACTGGCGTCATACAACCGAAGACTAAGCATAGACGTGTTCTCATGCATGAATGAGATCTGTAACACGTCGTGAAATGGATTCGGAAAAATTGAAATCGCGCCATCACCTGAGTTCTGAGGTATTCCGACATCAGTAATGGTGACATTAGCGTAAGACGTGTCGCTTCCGCAAAGGTTAGATGCCACCAGCATCACGGTATACGTGCCATCGGCGCTATACATATGCTCAGGCGAGCTTTCTTCCGATGTAGCATCATCACCGAAACTCCAGAAGTAGTTCGATGCCTGAATCGAAGAATTGGTGAACTGCACCTCTCCCCCATTAATCTCAGACTCAAAACCCGAAGAAACATTACCCCAAACCGTAACGAAAGCGGGTAAAACCAATGTGCTATCCAAACCGGACGCAAAATCTATAGCGGTGAGCGCCACATCATAGGCTCCGGGCATATCGAACACATGAAAGGGATTCAACTGAGTGACGAATTCGCCATCGCCAAAACTCCAATACACCGAATCGGCATCTAAACTCAAATCAAAAAATTGAATGGAATCGCCCATACAAACCTGTGTACTCGAAGCCGTAAATTGCGCAATGGGAAAAGGATCCTTCATGATCGTATCCGACAACACCACACTCCATACCCCTGCAAGATCCTGGAATTGATAGTGCGTGACATGAATGCCATGAGGTATCGGCTGCATGTTGATTGTCTCCATCATCTCAAAAGGACTAACATCCACATCGAGTTCAATACTGACTGCGCTTTCAGCTGTGTCATCCAACCAATACCGATATCCCTTAATCTGATTGAGCATCGAGCTGCTGCTTCCATACTTCTGTATGAAAGCACTTGTGGCGACGCTCCAAACTCCACCGCTCTCCCGAAAACGCATGTGCATGCGGTGCATCCCATTGGACAGTGCAGATAAATCAACCATGCTGTTGAACGAGTGATTCAATTGAGGGCTGTTCTCAACCAAATTAGCCTGTGCGTATTCATCATCAAACCAATACTCCATGCCATCTATTAAATTCTGGCTTCCTCCACACAAAAAGACTTGACTCAAAACCGAACTAAATCGACTACTGTCATCAACGAAGCGAATATTATACACATGAAGCCCCAATGAAAGACTTTGGGCTGCAACCTGTAAATCCAACTCAACTGAAGCTGTCGGAGACAAACTCGAAGAGACACGCTCTATATAATTGTCATCAAACCAATACTCATATCCGGTTATTTGAGCTTGACTATGAGCACTAAGAGAAAAGAGCAGTGCAACAGTCACACTGAATAGAGCTTTCATCCATACCACGAAAAACAATGGAAATGAAATACCGGAATTATAAACACATAAATTCTTCATATCACCAGATTTGAATTAAAGTGGAATGAGGCACAACAGTTGAAAAAGAATGACGACCATAACAAGTCTATTATCTATCCTGGGCGCTTACACGAATATGTACCTGCAACATGCCATTAGGAGTGGTATTCGAACCAATATTCTTAAAGCCAATGTGCGGATTGAACGGCACTGCCGAATCCTTGTAATTGTCGTTCGATCCATAGATACCTATATCAGTACCATCCGATGCAGCGCCTATTCCGGGGCTCCCCGCTATCAATTGAAAATTATGATTGTAGTTGAAGCCCCCCGGCGAGTAATTCTGGAAGAAATAGTCTGCAGAAACACTAAAGATATTATTCACTTCGGCCACCACTACACCCGGATTCAAACCACTCGGAGCAGTAGCGAACATGTTATTGAGAAAAGTATTTCCGTAACTGCCGCATGCAGGAGCGTCGCACGCATAGCCGGGGTATGAAATATCCCAATTGGTATAAAAGATATTATCCTTCACTGTGCAATAGCGCACACCCGCAAAAACACGATCACTTTGGGAGATGTACAAGAAATCATTATTCGTGAATGTCCCTCCCCAAAAGGCATTATAAATATGCCCGTTTACAATGTTCGCATGCATGTTGAATGCCTTCATGAAGCCAAGGTTGACGTCGCCCCGAATAACATTCTGAACTATCTGCCAGTTTCTGCTGAGACTTGTGTCAGCCTCATTCTGCGTAAAGACGCTGCCATTGCTCGAGATATTCGCTACGCTGCATCTTCGAATCATAACGTTATCAGCTCTTTGATAATTATTGACGGCATGCGTCAGAAAAACATCACCACTGATAAACAACCCCTCCAGATGCAAACCATGAGCGCCATTTCCTATGCGGATAGTTCCCGCAATAATGGTCTGATTGGTTGCCAGTGTTGAATCAGGATAATGACCTGCGCCAATGATCGTCACGCCCTTCTTGATGGTATCATTGCCCAGCGAAAAAGTACCACCCGGCACATAAATAAAATCGCCCGATTGTGCTGCCACCACGGCCGCTTGTAAATCTCCGAAGAATGCAGAATTACCATCTGGTTGCACAACACTAATGACTGACTGGCTCATTGCAACTTCACTGAAGCACAAAATAATGAGTGTCAATTTTATGTTTTTTAAATAATTCATATCAACTTTTCTTTTAATTGTTTCCATCATAAATAAAAATCACTGGACACTAACCCCACTGCGTATCTCATCTTCATACAACTGGGTAACGTAAGTAATGACCTCAGCGAATAATCACATGGCTACTGTGAGCACCTTCATATCGAATAGAATACAACCCGGCTGACAGCTGTGAAACATCAACCCGATTGACGCCATTGGAAAGTATTACCTGCTTGACTGTAGTCCCTCTAGCATCCACCACATTCGCCGTCAGTTTCTGAGTAATCCCGTTTACTTCAATACTCAGGAAATCAGCGGCCGGTATGGGATAGACCTTAATAGCTGAAACGGCCACTTCACTCACGTCAGTAGGCGTTATCTCAAGGTTGAAAATCACGTACGCCGACAACAAGCCCAAATCAATGGCCTGAACTTTAATTGAGAGTTCAGCTGTTTCAGTTGGTGTGCCGGAGAAAACAATTCCGTCAAAAGACAGCCACGACGGCAGGGCATCACCATTTTCAAGAAAGGCAGAAACCGTAAATGAATCGCCGGCATCAACATCAACAAAAAGATCACTCGGAATTTCGTAATAGTATGGTTGAGAAACCTCCGCTTCCTGATCAACGATTATATTTTCTACCAAAGGAGGTTCATTTACATCGATGACATTAATAATGAAATCCCTGTCGAAAGATTGACCATAGGTATCGGTCGTGCGCAGATTAATAGCATAATAGGATTGCGCTTCAAAATCGAGTGTAGTGTTCATATACAATGCTGCACTTGTAGTGTAGAACAACGCAT
Source organism: Flavobacteriales bacterium (assembly GCA_947464885.1). Classification (GTDB taxonomy): domain Bacteria; phylum Bacteroidota; class Bacteroidia; order Flavobacteriales_D; family Sanyastnellaceae; genus JAIBBG01. The sequence continues at coordinate 7,244 of CANHYZ010000029.1, read as the reverse complement.
TGTCGGCATCATTAATACCATCACCTTCAACGAGTTCATAGGTAAACATATCACCCGACTCACTCTCTACTGTATTCAATATCCCAACAAGATATTCTACCCCACTGGCACTCTCCATCACTGAAGTATTTGTCAACCCAATATCGGAAGGCGCATAATTAAATTCATAGCTCCCTAGATCGACAAATTCACCCAACACCCGAACACCGCCATTCAAATCGTAGGCACCTTCTACCGCATCATTATCACCTGCATTCCGACACATTGAATTTTCGGTCAATTGAAAATTGGTAGCCGAAACAAAGCCGACGTCGCCTGATATAAGCGAGCCTCCGTTGATGAATCCATCGTATCCTGCATCGATAAAGCTGTGTGAAATCGAAGCTGATCCCGATTCGGCATAAACCGGATTTGAGCCGTTGTCAGAAAAGATCGAATTGATAACCGTGCACTGGTCATCGTTATCGCCCCTAAAATGGATGCACGCTGCCAAATCATAAAGGCTGGAAGTATTGTTCAAGAACGTACAATTGGAAACAGATACCATGCGCGGTAAGACACCGTCATTGTGAAAGTAGGATATTGCGCCATATCCATGGATCAAGCCCGAATTGTTGTGCTGAAACAAGGAGTTACTCACGTATATATCACCATCGAAAGTTTGAATTGCAGAACCCCAGTACTCGATACTCAAATCCTTGAATACACTGGCTCGAACGGTTAACACCGAGCCTGAGTTTCCCCAAATAGCAGAACCATTGCCGCTCGAAGAACCATCAGTCTCCCCCTCAACAACACACTCGCCCATCAAGAATTCAGCGTTGGTCCAAATGGTGCTTCCTTGGTTGCCATAGTTCTCGTTTCCTACAAAATTATTTTCGATTACGTATACGCTCGTGGGCGAAGCGTTGCCTTCGATTTTTGCTGAGAAAATTGCACCACCATTATAAGCCGTGTTTTCACTAAAGGTAGAAGTGTATACGCTCAAATTTGAGTTTGCATAGATGGCGCCTCCCGAACCATTACCAACTGCCGCGTTATTATTGAAGTTGGACTCATAGATATTCAGTTGCATGTCGTTGGTGCTGCCCGTTTGAAATCTCAAACCCGCGCCATTATCTCCGCTTACATAGCCATCTTGAAACGTCAATCCGAAAAGGCTAACCGTGTAGGCCATTCCCATCGAATTGGCATTGATGTCAAGGCATCTGTTTTCCGACATACCATCGAGTACTGAAGTTGCGCCATCAGCGATAGAACCGAATACAGCATCGAAACCACCACGAATAAGCAAGTCCATTTCGTCACTGTCTGCGTCACCGATATAGCTATACGGTGTTGCAGCATAAACGCCTGCTAGCAGGAAGATGCTGCTGTTCTCGTTGTCATTCGAGGCGAGATTCAAGGCCGATTGAAAATCCATAGGATCACTGATTGTTCCGGCGCCACCAAAACCGTTGGGAGAAACATAATAATCGGATTGCGCTTGCGACGTCAAGTTAGAAGCGCATAAGCCTAAGGCCAAAGCCAAAAAATGGATATAGAGATTTTTCATTTAAAATAGATTTAGTTATTCGTTCCCTTCACAAATCGTCGAAACAGAAATTTCCAGAACGACTGAATTGCTATTGGATGACCAAGCTAAATCTCCGGATTGGCCTTCGCTTGCTTATCATCGAATGTCATGCGATAAAATGAGAACAGGCATTCACAAGGAGCAGCCGTGTGATAAAAATTAGAGCGCTCCGCGATAGCGATCAATGCGTAAGACTAGAATTAGTTTGCTCACTCGCCCATTCAACTATCGTATAAAGAAAAACAACACTACATCCATCGAGTCGTTGTAACTTTCCGCAAGGCTTTTATGATATCCGATATGTTTAACCAAATCAAGCTTCTCATCTGCATTGTCCTTGTATTGCCTGCTATTTCATGCAATAAAGACAACGTTTTCACCGACAATCCCATTCCCCCGAACAACACAATTTCAACGCTCACGGTAGAACAATATGTAAACCGCTGCTTTGTTGACTTGTTGGGCCGAGGAGCAACAAGCGATGAACTTGATCAATTTGTAGAAGCGTTGGAAAGCGACAACTTCTCCGTGAACTCCCGAAAATCGTTCATCGCAAGTTTACAGAGCACCGAAGGATTTAAGCAGCAGTATTTGAACAAAGTCTACGTAGATATGAAGGCTCGTTATCTCGATGCACTCAATGAAGATGAAATCCAGCAGGAAGCAGATTTCTGGTTGAATCAAGCGCTGCTGGCTCAAATCCTAGGTGATGCGTTGGCTTATAACATACTGATGCTCGAGCGCAACAAAATCATGGGTATAATAAATATGGCGCTCTATTGGGAAAACAGCTCAATCGATTATGCAACATGCGCAAAAACCATGATGTTCAATTCCCTTTACGACGACTTGAACATGGGTACCTTCAACTTCATCTATGCCTCATTCGATCAAAACTTCTACCGCTACCCTACCGACGAAGAATACAACCAACTGTATGCACCCGTTGAATACAATGGTCCGGGTATTTTCTTCCAACAAAACGTTTCCAACAAATCTGAGATGCTCGATGTGCTGATTGAATCAACCGAATTCAAAGAAGGTTTGGTGCGTTGGTTTTATCGAAGCTACCTCATTCGCGAGCCCGAGGCACAAGAGCTCACCGATGGCATTGCCTATTGGTCGACGCATAACGACTTTAATGGTTTCATTCAAAAAATCCTATCCGATGACGAATACGCAGGAATTACCCAATAATACATTTTCTCCAAAAGCCACCCTGTTCGCAGCGGCGGCTGCGACTGCTCTTCTGCAGGCGTGCCGCAAGGAGAACGACATATTCGAGTTGGAAACACCAATCCTTGCTGCCGACAATAGTTCAAAAACCAAGCTGAAGACCAACGAGCAGTTCATCAATATTCTCTACACGCAACTGTTTCAGACAGCTCCTACGGAAGATTACCTGGGCGCGCTATCGACCATCTTAACGAGCATCGGTGATCAGTTGCTGGCGCGTGAAATTGTGATTGCCAATTTCTTCAACTCATCGGATGTTCAACTTCCCGGCAACGACGTTATGAGGAGTGACATCGGATCATTCGTTGATGAAACGTACAAGAATTTCTACTTGCGCTTACCCGGCGCAGCTGAGAAAGCATGGGTAACACGGTTCATAGAAACACAGCCGGACTTCACGCCTGAGCTCGTCTACTTCGCCTTTGCATTGTCTAACGAATACCTCTTTTACTGACCATGAGTTCGCGCAGAGATTTTATCAAAAAAACGGGACTGACCGCGGCCGGTGCAGCCATCTTGCCAACGATCCTACCCTCAGGCAGGCTCTTCGCTGCAAGCGGAAACCGTTCGGCAGACTATGTCGTGCTTGTGATGTTTGCCGGAGGTGTGCGTCACCAGGAATCGGTAGGCAAGCGTTACCTCGCCGATGCGCAACCCGGGCAATCCGCTGAGGGGAATCTCATGTACAACATGCTCACAGGTGCTGCTCCATCGTCGCAAATACTATATGGAACAGGAAATGGCAGTCTACCCATTGAACCGATTTTGCCGAATAGTCTTCAATCACAAGGCACCCTCTTCAATGAGGTTCGCGCATTCAACACGGGCCACTATGGAGCACTCAATTCTATTCTGCAAGGCGCGGATCCGATAGGCCAAGGCCTCCGCATACGTCCCGTTGCGCCGACCATTTTTGAATATCTGCGCAGACATGGCGGTTATGCCGCGAGTGATGTGTGGTTTGTGGGCAATAGCGTGGGTGCTTCCATTCCACTGCTGAACTACAGTTCACACCCCGACTACGGTGTGCGATACGGCGCTAACTTTTTCGCACCTACCATCACGTTTCATCCCAACAGTCAGACCTACATCGGAGACATTAAGACGTATCATCCGGAGAGCGAATGGGCGCCTATGTTGCAGTTAAAAGCATTTCTCGACTCGAACTTCTCCTTGTCCGACCAACAACTGGATGCGCTGGGAAATACGACCGATGAGAAAGAGAACATCAAACTCTTCATGAAAGAAATGAACTTGCGGACCACGATGGGCACCATCGATTTGCCGCCCGTGTCAGATAGCGCAGACACCTATACGATGGGCTATGCAGTAGAAGTATTAAAATGGTTCAAACCATCGTTTCTGTGTGTCAACCTCAATGACGTGGATGTATGCCACAACGACTTCACCACTTACATCAAAGCGATGCACCGCGCTGACCATGCCGTTGGTCACTTGTGGAACTCCATTCAACAAATACCGGAAATGGCGGGCAACACCACCCTCATCTGCATTCCGGAATGCGGACGAAATGCGGAGCCCAATGCCATCGTTGACAGCAACGGATTCGTTTCGTTCGACCATAGCGATGAAAACTCGCGGCGCATTTTCGCGTTGATGGCGGGTCCTACTACTCCGGCTAATCTGGTCTTGGGAAGCGAAGGCTCATCGGTAGGCCAGGTAAGCGATGCCATGATGACTGTTGCTGATTTACTCGGTGTGAAAGAAGCTGTGCAGCAAGCCGGTTATATTGATCCCTCTGCTCAATCCTTTTTTGAATTGATATGATGCGTAAACACTCAATCATATTCGCGGTCGTTCTGCTCTCATTCTGGGGCTGTAAGCGCGAGAGTATCAATCCGTATGATGCCATCCAAGATGAGGATACTGCGGAGGTTGTGACGGAATTCCCTGTCGGCACCTTTCCGCACCTGTACCAGAAGATCTTCAAGCCGACGTGCGCCAACAGTGGCTGTCATGACGGCAGCTTTGAGCCCGACTTTCGCAGCATCAGTAGCGCGTATAATACGCTGGTTCACCACCCGGTGATTGCCAACGACGAGACCAACAGTTTTGCGTATCGCGTTGTGCCGGGAGACACGGCGGCTTCGCTGTTGCATGAGCGACTGTTGCGCTTTTTGCCGAACTCGAGCGGTATCATGCCACTGGCCGTTGAAAACAACTCAGACTGGCCCTCTAAACGAAATGACTACATCGCAGCGATCAAGAGTTGGATTATGGCAGGTGCACCTGATGTTGCAGGGAATGCGGCACCGGCGCTCAACACCAATCTGCTTCCGATGAATTATGGATTGGCTGTTTTCCCTTCGGGCAACACGACAACGCAGTTTCAACGAGCCAATCCCGGATTGGCAGGCATCGGCCCCTATATAATAAACGGCGGAATTTCAGATGTCTATATCTATCCTTGGGATGACAATGCCGGCTTATTCAACTATCAATTGCTGAGTTGGGAGCTCTCTCTTATTCTGTGACCGATTTCCAACCTATAGCCTCAGGCTTATTCTTCGCTGCTCCAGTTGTATATTCAATCGATTTCGGGGGGAGCACCGCGCCCTTCACCAAGCTATCTACCATCGACTTTTCGGCGTACTCCGGGCAAACAGTTTATATGAGAATTCGGATGAACGATGGTATTCAGGCAGAAGATAATTTTATACCGACGGCCAATTCCAATCCATTTTGGTACGCTGTGTACAGTTTTCAAATTCCATGATGAATCGCATAACGCACACTGCAGTGGCATTAGCATGCATGGCCATGCTTCACGGCTGTAAGAAGGACGACCTATCGGAAGCGCCCGTTATTTCGCTTGAAATCGTATCGGACTATTCGGTAGTTGAGTATGACAATGCCATTGAAGTAACCATTAACTACGAAGACCATCAGGGCGACATTGGAACAACCGACCCCGATGAGCACAGTTTGTATGTAAGCGATGAGCGCTTCGCGGAATTAGATGGCTACCACATCGACCCGCTCACACCCGATCAGCAATCGCTCCACGTTCGGGGTAGTCTGCGTGTATCGCTGCGTCCCTTGTTCATCATGGACACCGACTCCACCGAGACAACACGGCTCACCTTCGAGCTTCGCGACCGCGCGGGGAATGTGAGTAACCGGGTGATGTCGGAGGAAATCACGATCGTGAAGGAATAAGGGCGGAGGGTGATGGGTGGAGGATGTGTGAATAGTGAGTGAAACCCATACGCTAATATTTGGGCTTTTTCTGAATTACTCGAGACTATAGACCTTTTTCCTGCCATGTTTACAGGGTTGTTCAACGTTTTTCCGAAATATCGAAAACTGTTAACTACGTTAGTGAATTCTGAAACACTCTTCCAAATCATCCGGCCAAATCCTAATCCCCAAAAACACCCAATAACTGGGGAACATAATCCCCAAAAACATATACTTTTTTGGGGAATTCGTTGCCTGAAGGGGCCTCATTTCAAAACTCGCTGGACATGGCCTTCAAACATACCGCCCCGCCGGGGCTATGGAAATATCGCCCCGCTGGGGCTAAAACGAAGCCTTCTAATCGCTAAATTCATTGAAATTTAGCGAACATGTTAGCTGAATTTCGTGTAATTTAGCGATTAGAATTGAACGCCATGCAAACAATTATCCCTCGAGCAATTGAAAATCAAATACTTGCCTTGCAAAAAAGCAACAAAGTGATTTTGCTGTTTGGAACGCGTCGGGTAGGCAAAACATTCTTGATGCAGTCGCTGGTCAAAAAAATGGACGGTGATTACCTGCTAATCAACGGAGAAGATCTGGAAGTGCAGGAGATCTTTCAACGCCGAACCGAAGCCAACCTGAAAAATATCACGGGTAACATCCGCACGCTTATTATTGACGAAGCCCAAGCCATTCCGGAAGTTGGAAAAGCGATGAAGCTGATGGTCGATACGCAATCAGAACTGACCATATATGCCACGGGGTCATCGGCGCTCGATTTGCTGAATCAGTCGGGCGAGCCTCTCACCGGCAGATTACATTCTTTTCACCTCTACCCGATTGCTCAACTCGAGCTTGGCCAAACACTTTTAGAGGCACGACAGGGTCTGGACGACCGACTCGTCTATGGGAGCTATCCGGAGATTTTTCAGCTCACCAACAACAATTCCAAATCGGCCTATCTCGGTCAACTGATTCAATCCTATCTATTGAAGGATATTCTTTCCTTTTCGGGTATTCGCCTTTCCGATAAGATTCTTTCCCTGCTGCGTTTAATTGCCTATCAAACAGGATCAGAAGTATCGTATGCAGAACTGGGGAATCAGCTTGGTATGAATAAAGCAACAGTAGAAAGCTATCTCGATTTAATGAGCAAGGTATTTATCCTATATAAGCTACCCGCCTTTAGCACCAATGCGCGCAAAGAAATTTCCAAAAGTGCCAAGTG
>CANHYZ010000028.1 GCA_947464885.1 Flavobacteriales bacterium | reverse complement strand
GTCTATTTTGAAAGTACTTTAGTCCTTTTTGCGCTCGGCGGGTTCTTTCGCCAAGCTTACTGTGACATTTTTCGCTCAGCCTTATTTTAGAAAGTCCAGATGTTTCTACGATATGCTTTACATAGAAGCCAGTATTAGGTACTGCATCTTCAATTAACTCAAGTGCATACATAATGGAGGTTGGCACTTGTTTTCTCAAAGAAGAACAACGATAAATACCGATATTTGAAACCTGCTGTTTTTGATATCTGACTAGTCTATGAAAATAATCAATGCCATTGTAGCAAATACACCCAGTCGTGTCGTGGGTTTAGATATCCTGCGCAGTATTGCTATTCTAACCGTGGTTCTTGAGCATGGCGAGTATCTTCTTCCGAAGCGCTTTCATAGCATTTACGACAGGATAAATTTTATTCATATTGATGGTGTTTCCATTTTTTTTGTTTTAAGTGGTTTTTTGATTGGAGGTATTTTGATTAAAACCATAAATAAAACGGATTTTTCTAGGCACGATCTTTTGCAGTTTTGGATTCGACGTTGGTTCAGGACTTTGCCGAACTATATACTGATTTTGCTAGTGGTTCTTTCGGCAAGGCTTGTCATTTTTCATGATTTCGGTGAATTTAACTACACCTATTTTTTATTTCTACAAAATGCATTTTCAGCCCACCCCTCTTTTTTTGCTGAAGCTTGGAGTTTATCTGTGGAGGAGTGGTTTTATATGTTGTTTCCTTTGGCTTGTTTCATTATTTATAAGTCAGGAGTGAGTAAAAGCCGAGCTCTGATTGCTTCACTGATGCTATTCTTGATTTTCCCGATGGTTCTTCGTATATGGAAATTCGAATCGGGTATTGGGATAGATGATTTTTCAAGGCAATACCGCAAGGTTGCCTTTCTTCGTTTGGATAGTTTAATGTACGGTGTAATGGCTGCTTATCTTAAGTACTCATATAACCGGCAATGGGAACGATTTAAAATGCCATTGGTCGTTGTAGGGTGTTTTCTGTTGACTTTTATGGCTTTAAATCCAATGAGTTCAAGAGGTTTTTATTTGCCTTTGTATTTTAATATTGAGTCACTTGCTGTGTGCAGTTTCCTTCCATTCATGGCTTCTTTGCACTCCACCAAGTTCCGCATTATGGATAGGTCATTTGTTTTTGTAAGTGTTATTTCATATTCAATGTATTTGCTGAATCTAACGCCAATACAGCATTACCTCATCCCCTTAGTGAACCGTGCACTAGGTATATCAAAAAATCTTGGAGAGTATGTCAGTTTTTTGAATTATTTCCTGTTTTGGTTTTTTACATTAGTCTTATCAACATTGCTGTATTACTACTATGAACGACCTCTGACAGCTCTCCGAGATCGAGTTAATATTGGGAAATACGAATAGCAACTTGGCTGGAAACACTCGAAGTTCTTGGTTAAGAGTGGTCAGCTTTTAACCGATCTCTGCACTTGGCTTACTATCGAAGTAATAGAGGTTCAAATAAGCTTTGAAAGGTAATTTGCTGCGAAGAAATTTTACTTAAGAGAGTCGATGTCCTGTGCGGTTCATCGATATGGATTCGAGCGTAATTATCATTTGGCAAAATAGAATTGCTTAATTCTTAATCTACATGAGCAAGTTCAAGGGAAGCATTAATAAAATCTTGTTTGTCATTTTTTTCTAAAAGGCCCTCAACTAATAACTGATTGAACCAAACCGAGAATTTTCTTGCGCCTCGATGATTGAGATGCTCTAAATCGCCGAATTCAGAATTTTTTAAAGGGAATTTCGAAAAGTCTAAGAACTCTATTTCGGGAAAATTCACTTTTCGTATTTCTTGAAACTGGTCTTCGTTACTATATCCTTCATACATGCTATGCAATGGGCTGCGTATTAAGAAAACTCTTTTATTCAAGCTAATGAGATAATGAATTAATTTCTGCAAGTATTGTAGGTTGTAATCTGAAATGGCTTGGGATGGATTGTCAGGAATGGAAATTTGATTAATATTGGCTACTAGTGAATCGGTCTTGTTCCTTTCTAAGTAATAATATCCACCAATATCCTCTTGGGTTTGATATCCGTTAAAAGCTTGGTTTAAGCTATATTTTAAAAAAGCTGGCATTGCGTTCATTAAGCCCTTTGGGTTTTTCGTTAAAAGTAACCGGTACGCTTCAAAATCCATGTAAGCTCCATACTTTGGTAATCTATTAAGAATATATTCCTCATTCCATATCCAGTCATCCTTTGATGCCCTTATTTGATTGTTACTGAATTCAATAAGAACGATGTTTATTCCAGGGTTTTGTTCAATGATTTTTTTTGTTTTGAAATAGGTGTAGAAATACGATTCGCCTGAGGCTGCATAGTTTTTAACGTGACTTATTAAGCTGTCGTTAAATGCACATTCGGGATGAGAATGACCAACAATCAGTATGTTATTGTTTTCATTTATCTTGAAGTTTCCACAATGTCTATTGAGTATCAAAAAAAATGTAAGTGTTGTCGATAAAATGAGAAAGAAAATCAAAAGATGTCTAGTGAATTTTTGCATCGTATAATGGCTAGAATTGAAAATAAATAAACGGCTGATCTTTTTTGCTAAACATTATTATAACGAAGATGATCAGATAATACATTACATATCGCATAGGGCGTTTCCATTTGTGTCCTAGCTTAGCGATTGCAAATTGTTCTTCGCGCCCAATCCATTCAATTATCATGAATATAATTAATAGCAAGATGAGGTTTGAAGGTCGTATGGTTGGGATAGTAAAAATGGATTTTGAAAAAATCCCTGAAACATAACCAATGGCTTGTCCAATGTTTTCTGATCGGAAAAAGATCCAAGCAAATACGGTCATACTAAACGTTATGGCCACTTGGAATAACTCTTTAGCCGTTGGCAATATTCTCCCTTGCGCAACGGTTTCTAAGTGGTTACGGTTTGTCTTAAGTATAATTGAAGGCATTATGAAAATTGCATTTAGTCCTCCCCAGACAATAAAAGTCCAGTTGGCCCCGTGCCAGAATCCACTGACCACAAAAATTATAAAGGTATTACGTATGCGAATCCAGTTGCCGCCAATGCTGCCGCCTAAGGGGATATATAAGTAATCCTTGAACCAGGAAGAAAGCGAGATGTGCCATCGGCGCCAGAATTCTGCGATATCTCTTGAAAAGTAAGGGAATGCAAAGTTGCGAAGCAGTTCTATTCCGAAGAGTCGAGAGGTTCCCAACGCAATGTCCGAGTAACCCGAAAAGTCACCGTAGATTTGAAATGTGAAAAATATAGCGCCCAGTACCAATGTACTGCCTGAGTGGTCAGTGTAATTATTGAATATTTGATTGGCGAATTGTGCGCAATTGTCTGCAATAACAACCTTTTTAAACAGCCCCCAAAGTATTTGACGCAATCCGTCAACAGCTTTGGAATAATCGAAAGTTCGAGCTCTTTTGATTTGAGGCAATAAGTGAGTTGCTCTTTCAATAGGGCCTGCGACCAGTAAGGGAAAGAAGCTTACAAATACAGCGTAGTCTACAAAGTTTCTCTCTGCCTTAATTCGTGACTTGTAGATGTCTATAACATAAGAGAGTCCGTGAAAAGTGTAAAATGATATACCAACGGGAAGAATTACGCTCAGTGTCCATGGGCTTACTTGAAATCCGATTTTCGATACCGCATCGGCAAACGATTCTGCGAAAAAGTTATAGTACTTGAATATGCTTAGAAAGCCTAGGTTTATTGAGATGCTTAACCAGAACCAGAATTTTTTGCTGTTGGCCTTTTCGGCATCCTGCATTTTTAATCCGGTGTAAAAGTCTAAGAGTGTTGAGAAAATTAACAGAAGTAAGAAGCGCCAGTCCCAGCAAGCGTAAAAGAAGTAGCTAGCACCGCATAATAGTAAGTTTTGAAGTTTAAGGTTTTTATTGGTGACGAACCAGTAAAGTAGAAATACTACGGGTAAGAAGATAGCGAATTCTAATGAGTTAAAAAGCATCTTTGTGATGTGTCTTTGAGTTATTCCGTTGCTTGCATTGTTGGTTGCGTTAATCGCTATTGAGGCTGAGATCCTTAGCGGTTTTGTGGTCAAATACCGCTAGACCTGTGCTTGAAGAATTCTGCTCAAAAGTATCAAAAATTATGATGTTACTGCCTATGCTAATTTTTCCTTTGGTCTAACCTATCGTTTTCAACTGAATATCTTTTAGCCAAGGCATATCCTGGAAATGCACGCACTACCTGCAACGATCGAATTATCCTAGGTGTCTGTTTTGGTTGCGATTTTGAAAATCACTACATCGACCTGCGAGAACGCTTTTCTATGCTAGAATCTTCTGTTGTTAACCCAGTTGTGCCATTCGGAATTATATAGTTTCAATGTGTTTGGGTAGCGTTTTAGTGTGTATTGCGTTAACGTAGTTATCGATAATCTGCGAATGAAGTTCAATGAGTTTTCTGGATGTCCCAGAAGAGTGATGACATAGGACAGAAGAAAGGTAATGACCAAGAATAAATAGTTCACAATGGCCAAGGAAATTTGGAGTCGGCTTGTGCAACTCAAGCGGCTCTTGTCTCCATGGAGCACATAAAAAATAATGGGTTGATAAAGAGATGCTAAACCCAACGAAATGACGTCGGAACGGTGTCGACAGAGAAACGACGAGGGCTTCATTTCGCACCCAATGTTCGACCTCTAGAAACACCTTGTTAAAAACTACGAGGTAAGAATAAAACTTATTTATTTCGTCGCACCGGAAATTTTGCGAGCACGTTGAGGCGACTTAACGTTTATAGGTATTCATATTCAGCAAGATTAACGCATGAGCGACTTAAGAATAGCACCGAGCCCCTTGAATTCTCTCAAGGTTTTTCTGCCATCAATGACCAACATGCCCGGAGTATGCGCGATATGATGCATACCCGTGTAGGGATAGTCGTTCTTGGGTGTAATCACATTGACCGGTTCTTCTCGGTATGTCGATGTCGACAATTCCGTTATGCGGTTAATGATGATGTTGTCGCCATAGTTTCCGGTTGAGTCTTGCGATGGCCGATAGAGTGCATCATTCACCTCGAAAACCGGACCGGCCGGACGGCATGTCTTGGACGCTACTTTAACGGGATTACCGGAGTGTTCTTTCCATTCACCCAGCAGCGTATCACTGTATCGTAGGTGTAATTCACTGCAACTTTGTGCGGGCTTGGTGTAAAACATCCAGAATTTTCCATTGTGCTTGAAAATCGTTGGATCTAAAATAGCTTCTTCAATTAGCATCCCCTCTTTGCGCCACTCATAAGGGAACTTTTGGCAAGTGTAATAATATATTTTGCCTCCGGCGCTGGCCTCCGGAATCATATATAATGTTCCGTCTTCTTCAATTAGAAAAGGATAAGAGAGGTGATAAGGCTCGTCGATGATTTTTCTTGGGGGTTTATTCCAATCGTAAATCACCGATAAATGACCCTTTTTGGTGGCATAATCATATTCTTCGACGAATACAAATTCTTTGTTATCCCTGCTAATAATGAAAGGGTCGGCGAGATAAGACGCCGATGATCGATGCTTGTACCAGCGGATGTTATAATGGCTATCGGATAGAAGCTGGTTTACGCCTCCCCGGATTAAACCGACATTCCAAAAGTCATAATGGACATCGCGGAAGAGGAGATGGGTCAATTTGCCGGTTAACGAATTATTCATGTCAATATAAACAAGTGGGTTAATAGGTATCATCATCCGCAATGGTAAACTTAATGGCATGGCCGGGAAAGCTTTCATCCAAATTGAAATAGAGTAGTGCCGTCTGTGTGTTGTCGTATTTCCAACTTTTTACAGCATTAAATTGATCTTCCATAGCAATACCTGCACTGCATCGGAATTCGATATAACCCAGTCCCAATAGGCGGGCGAGAGACTTTAATCTGGCCACTACCGACGGAAATGTTTTGTCATCACAGCGCTCAATATCACCAATCAAAAGCGTATTTCCCCGAATGGATAGCCAAACAGCTTGCCTTTTCAAACGGATAAAGAAATTCGGCGTGTAGGTCTTATAATTGAGAAAATCCGTACTTCTCAGTACTCCTCCTGTTTGATTATCAATCACCGAATTGGCAAATGCACTGCGTTGAGCAGAGAAGAACTTAAGAATGAAACGACAGTATCCCATGTAGGCAGCATCACTCAAGGGGATTATTCTTCGAATGGTCTTTTGCGAAAGTCCGCGAACACGAATAATGTACGATTGCCATCCTCCCGTCTCAACCCATTGTTGCTTGATAAATCCGGGATAGGAATTGGCCGATTTATTCGGAAACGTGAACAGATAGGGGATTCCTTCCTGTTTTGCAGTTTCGTGCGTGAGCTGGGCAAGCGTTTTAAATAATCCTTTGCGTTGATGTCCGGGATGTGTCATCGCATCGCCAATCTGCGCTGCCTTGTATTGCTTTCCTTGATACTCAACGAAACAGGCGTAAGCGCAATAAAATGCCGCGGGTTCACCGGATTCACTGTAGGCAATGTAGCCGAGATTGGTGACGCCAAAGCAGCTCGTATCGTTTTTCTGAATGAAATGCTGAGCATGCTGTTTCCTGCCGAATGCCGCTTCAAAAACGTAGGGAAGGTCAACGATATTCGATGCATTGAGCCGCTCGAATCGGTAATTATTGCTGTCAGTTAGTAAGGTCATCGCACAATTGGGATTGTCCAAACATACAACTATTTTCAAACAGGCCTTCACTGAGCCTTGTATGGACTGTTGATGCTATGCGCTTGGATTTTTCCACTTCATGCATATTGTCGGATCACAATGCTAAGGCTCAATGGAGATAATATGCCGTGCATTGGCTCCACCTGTAATGAACTAGGTTGACGTCGATACAAAAGGAAAGCCGCAGGGCAACCTCATGAATAGTCAGTTGCTCTGCGGCTCTGTGGTAAATAAATCAACCTCAATCTTCCTTCAAGAAATCCTCCTTAGGCTTCACCACCACAGCCGGCTTACCGGCCTTGGTCAATTCGGCTTCGAACTTTTTCAGATCGCTGCCTTTCAATTTTTCAAAAGCAGCGAGCTGTTTATTATACTCTGTTTTCAACGTCGCGATATTCTCGAGCTGCGACGACGATGGTGCGCCGTAATAGCCGCCAATCGTGCTATAGATGTCGCCCAGCTTCTCGCGTAGTTGTGGTTCTCCGGCACCTACGTAGTTATCTCCTTTGGTCACCACACACGCTTCACGAATGGCGTCCAAACTTGTGTTGAGTGACACGAGATTCTTCGCGGGCTTCGATTGCCCTTTGGTGTGCTCTTCAACCGCCGCATCCCACGTGTCAATCTGATACACGAGGTAGGCGAGATCTTCTGTGAGGTTGAAGAGGTCGAGGGTCACTTGCTGCTGTGTTTCGCGCTCCTTCAGTGTGAAAGGCGATTGTGGGTCGTAGATGGTCGTGATCTTTGTCTCAAAGGTTTCCGTGCCTTTGGTAAGCTTCACCGTGTAGGTTCCGGCTTTCACGCGCGGAGCAAACAAAGCACCTCCGGCGAGCGTCTTGCCCTTTGCCGACTTCGGTGCCGGACTGCTGAAGCCCCATTCAACCGTGTTAATTCCTTTTTGCTTGCCGGGCTCGAGCTTGGCTACGCGCTTGCCGGTTTCATCCACCACCTCCATCGACATTTTTCCAAAGGTGTGACGCTTGGGAAGCAGATAACTGATTCGTGCATTATCTGATGGATTATTACCTACAAACTGATGCTCCGTGCCTGTGCCGCCAAACGAAGATTTTTCGCTCATCACGAACGGACGGGTAGGGAAGAAGTAAACGTTTGCTTCGAGGACTTTGGGTGTCAGCTCGCTCAACAACTCCGTATGATCGAGTATAATAATGCCGCGTCCGTGAGTGGCCATCACCAGGCTCTTGCTCTTCGCGTCGAGTTCCAGGTAGTGAACTGCAACGGAAGGCATGTTGTTGGTGAACTTCGACCAATGTGCGCCGCCATCCAGTGTGATGTACAATCCATTTTCAGCGCCTACATACAACAGGTTCTGATTTGTGAAGTCTTCCTGTACGCTGCGGATAAAGGTTGTGATCTCACTCGTTGTAATCGATTTCCACGTTGTGCCAAAGTCGGTCGTTTTGTAGAGGTAGGGTGTAAAGTCGCCTGTGGTGTGACCTTCGAAAACGGCATATGCAGTGCCTTCTCCAAACACGCTGGCCTCGATATGGTAGCACCACGTGTTGGCAGGTAATCCCACAACATTGACTGTTACATTAGTCCAATTTGTACCGCCATCGCGTGTAACTTGAATCTGTCCGTCATCTGTTCCAACCCAAATCACTTTCTCGTTTTTCGGTGATTCGGCAATGGTGAATATCGTGCAGTGATTTTCCGCTCCTGAATTGTCGGCCGACAATCCACCCGATGCTTCCTGCATCTGCTTTGCAGGATTGTTGGTCGTTAAATCAAGGGAAATCTTTTTCCATGTATCACCGCGGTCGTTGGAAATGTGCAGGAACTGGCTGCCGATGAACAAGCGATTCGCGTTGTGTACGCTGGTAGTAATCGGGGTATTCCAGTTGAAGCGCAGTTTGGGATCGCCCTGACCTGCATACGGCTTGATATTCTTCACCTGTTGGCTCTTCGTATCATAGCGCCAAACCTGCTCTGCGCCTTGCATTTCAGAATACACCACGTGAGGCTCGGTAGGGTGGGGATATACACGGAAACCGTCGCCCACACCCACTACTTCCCAGTCGCGGGCTTCAATTCCGCCGGGGCTGTCGCTCGGGCCAAACCAGGAGTTATTGTCTTGCAAACCGCCATACACAAAGTAGGGTTCGCGGTTGTCGATGCTAACGTGATAGAACTGGCTTAGCGGCAAGTCTTCGATGCGCTGCAGCGTGGTGGCGTAATTCATACTGCGGTATACGCCGCCATCGGTGGCAACCAATACGCGCTCAGAATAGTTAGGATCAACCCACATGTCGTGAATGTCGGAGTGCATCGCTCCCAATCCTTTGAAGGTCTTTCCGCCGTCGCGGCTAATGGAGCCAGAGAGACCGGCCTTATAAACGATATCCGGATTTTTCGGGTCGATGGTGATGCGCGAGAAATAGAATGGACGTACCACTAGTCCGAAATCACCGTTGAGGAATTTCCAGCTCGCACCGCCGTCGTCGGAACGATACAGGCCTTTGTCTTTCTCGGCTTCAACTACTGCGTAGAGAATGTTGTTGTTGGATGGAGCCACGGCCACTGCAATACGGCCGAGCTGTCCTGCCGGGAATCCCGTGTGAATCTTATTCCAGGTCTTTCCGCCGTCGGTTGTTTTGTAGAGAGCGCTGCTCAAACCGCCGGAGTTAAACGAATACGCGGTGCGACGAAACTCCCAAAAGGCTGCATAGAGTACTTCCGGATTGGAAGGATCCATGATGAGTTCGGAGCATCCGGTGGTTTCATTCACGAACAGAATCTTATTCCAGGTCTTACCCCCATCGGTGGTTTTGAATACGCCACGCTCGGCGCTGTTGCTCCAGAGTGCTCCCAGAACTCCTGCGTATACCACGTCATTGTTTTTTGGATGGATTTCAATGGCACTGATGCGTTCGCTTTTTTCGAGTCCCATTTTCTTCCAGCTCTTACCCGCGTCGGAAGATGTGTAGATACCATCGCCGATGGTTACGCTGTTGCGCGTCCATGTTTCACCGGTTCCAACCCAAAGCGTGTTATCAGGATCTGATGGTGATACTGCGATTGCGCCAATCGACTGGCAATAGTCATCGAAGATGGGATTGAATGTTACGCCTGCATCTTGCGACTTCCACACTCCACCGCCGGCAGCGCCGATGTAGATAACATCGGAATTGGTGGGATGGCCTTCGATGTCGCCCACACGGCCGCTCATGAGTGCCGGACCGATATGTCTTGCCTTAAGATCACCAAAGTATTCGCCGGCCGCAAGCACGGGAGCTTGCGCAAAGCTCATCAATGACGATGCTACCAGCGCACCGCTTAAAAGGATTTGTTTCATACGTCTGAAGGGGTAAGTTTATTCGCCGGGAAATTTGAAGTTCTCTGCACTGACGGTAGGATTCGCCTCAATCTTCTCGAAGGTTATGGCCTGTGATTCACCGTCTTTAACGCCCATAGTTTGGGAGAAAGCCACGTAAACACCGTTAACCTCCTGATAGTCGCTATACTTCGTTTGTGCGATTTTTCCTTTAGCTTCACCGGAAGTGAGTTCCGATTCAGCCATGATGATAGCCTTGGTGTCTTTATCGATGAAGACATACTCGATATTCGGAACCTCTTTTCCTTCGGCCAAGGCTGTTTTCTTGTCGAGTTTGATTTTGTGACAAAGAACGCCGTCTACCGTCTCTTCACCTTCAAGCGTGGCGGTATAGCCCAGGTCTGCACAATGGAACAGTGCAGATGGGAATTCCTTGCATGTACGCTTGGTGTTCTCCGACGTTTCATCGTCCGCCTTTTCGGCCTTCTGTGTCATGAAGTTGGTGCTCCACACGGTTGTACCGTCGTATGCACCTTGCGTGATTTCCATTCCCTGAAATGAAATCTTGGTATACATCCGGCCATCGCGCATAGTCACAATATCTAACGGAATCTTCATCCCCATTTGCTCAACTGTGGCGATGTAACGGAGACCGTCAATCTTATCCCATGCGGCGCCGCCCATGGCTTCTTTGCAGGCGCTGATGATTTCAGTTGCTGATTGTGCTTGAGTGAAGCTCACGGCGAAGGCCAAGAGAAGGGTGAAGAGAATTTTTTTCATTGTTTTTTGTTTGGACAAAAGTCGAGGACTCTTGTGATGGATGAGTGTTAAATAATGCCGAAAAGGTAGCCTTTATTCGGATCTCATTTGTTGTCCAAAATTGCTTTTTAAAATTGTTCGTTAATATTCACCAAAGGGAATATTGATGCCTGCGGACCAGGCGTAGACCTCCGGGGTGCCTTTTACACCAACTACGGCGCTTGAAGTGTCCGTTGCCGTGAACTTCATCGTCAAGTCATATTGTGCCCAGATCATCGCGTCGCCAATTCCAACTTGTGCAATGGCGCTGAGGCGGTAGGGCTCGAGCGCGTAGTCGTTGCGCAGGCGTTCGCGCTGGCGGCGGCCTTCCTCCGACCATTTGTAGGTCATGTTGGAACTTATGCGGTAACCGGCTATGGCACCTACAGCGATGTGAAAGGATTTCTCCAGGTTACGCTTCGTGTTGAATTGCAAGACAACGGGGAGCGTCACGTAATTGGCATTGAGGGTGTTTTTCCGATAGTCGCGAACGGTGTCTTCCACGCCTTGCAGGTAAGGTACATCGGTGAGTCGAACGTTCTTGTCAAAGGCATACGATTCGAATTGGAAACCCAGTCCTGCAGCTAAGCGCAAACGATCCTTGATGATTTCGGCTTCTTTACCGAACGGCGTAAACCCGAGCATCGAGCATCGAGTCGTGTTGAGCGCCAGATCGGGACGGTCAGCAAAGGCGCGGTTACCGGTTTTGGTAAACAATCCGATGGCACCGAATTGAAAGCCATCGATGCCTGCCCATGCATGGTCTTGTGCGTGCTTATCGTCATCAATGTCAATGTCCAATACGTTGACAGTATCGCTACCGTTCTCGTTGGAAATGATGAGGATGGTTGTTTCGCCAAATGAGATGTTTACCGTGTCAATTTTACTTTCTTCGGTCGTCGCTTTATCGCCATCGCTAGCGTTGGCGGATGATTGCTGATTGTTTTGTGCAAATGCGCTCAGGCTCGAAAGCAGAAGGGTCATTGCCGTAAGGAGATATGCTGTCTTTTTCATGTCTTTAATTTAATTAGTGAGCATTGATAGAAAGGGAACCCCATTGCATGGAGAAGGACAGATTGTCGCGGCGCACAGTAGGCAGGGTACCGTCTGCTTCTTTGCGCGCTG